>JACZJK010000011.1 GCA_014860575.1 Bacteroidales bacterium | reverse complement strand
AAGCGCGGTTTTCAAATGCGCTGAAAATATAGACAGGATTGGTTTCAACTTCCACGCCACTTTCGGTCCAGTTTACAAAATGATAGCCTGTGGCTGGTATTGCACTCACGTTCACCAGTTCGCCATGTTCGTAATCGCCACTTCCTGTTACCGAACCGAAGGCTGGATCGTTGGGCAAAGCCGTAATGGTGTAGGTATTGATCGCGAAATTGGCCTCTACGATAAGATTTGATATTGCGTTGAAAGTATAAATTGGTTCTATTGAAACTTCAATTCCACCTTGCGTCCAATTGATAAAATGATAACCCACGGTAGGTGTTGCTGTTAAAGTGACCATTTCTCCCTGTTCATATATTCCTCCACCGCTTACTGATCCAAAAGCCGGATTATTGGGGCTCGCTGCGATAATATATATCATATTGGTAATAAAACGGTACGGACCAACCCATTCACTTGTTGAGGGTGCATCTTCACTGCATACTGACTGCACATAGAAATCGTAGGTGGTTCCAGGCTGAAGATCTGTTATTGTATATGGTTTTTCAGTTATTCCGTTGATTTTGCTTCCGTAGCTAGGACTATATCCCATTAAACCCCATTCAATATTCCATTCGCTTTCATTACCACCGGGAGTCCAGTCAACTTCAGCACTGTAGGCACCGATGTTGATGGCAATCAATGAGGTAGGAGGGAGGCAAGGCATAGGCGGTTCGAAAAAAACTGTAATTGTCCAAGAATTATTGTCTACTTTGTTGTAAGTAGTGCTACAGCCTGATCCACCCCATGTTCGTCCGGCATGCAATTCAAATAAAACATTTCCTCCAATTGTTACACCATTAGCAATATTCAAACCTGTCCGGTTATAGGCTTGCGAACCGCTAGAACTGCCAGTACCCGAAAAGACTACTAGCTCTGAAGTTCCACCAGGTGAAACACAACGTAATTGTGAACGTTGTTCTGATTTCCAACCGTTATTCTGGCCGGTCATTTGGTAGCTCACATCCACGCTTGTGATCATGGCACCCGATGGAATATTCACCGAAAGTGTTCCCGGACAGGTTGATGACTGAGCTGTGGTTTGAAAACCAAAATCAGTTGGAATGTCACCTTGTGTATAAGTCGCGCTTGAGGATGTGGAAGCTGGCCCAATTGTAATATAGTCTGCCTTGGTTTCGGTATAAATGCCATCAACAACCAGGCTGACGGTTTTATTGCCTTCTGTGTTATAAATCACAGCATGAGGACCAACACCAGTTGCATTTGCTGGATTGGCGCCTTCGCCAAATGACCATTGCCAGGAAGTAAAATTTCCTCCACCAGATGCATTTGTGAAGGTAACAGTTTCGCCAATGTAAGTACTTAGAGGATCAGCATTAAAGTCAGCATATGGAGAACCTATTGTATTTCCAGCGATTTGAATATCATCCACATCCCAGTAATAACCCCAGGTGCCTGTATAATTCCATTTGATCCTTACCGCTGCTTGCCCGGCCAGTGCCGGAATCATTTGTATGAATGTTGCAGGGTTTACAGTGGATGCGGTCCAGCTTTGTACTGTCGTCCAGGTTGTTCCGTTGTTGATGCTATAGGCCAGTGTAGCTGTTGAACCTGTGTATTCCCTGAAATAGTGTACGAATGAGATAGTTATATTCGTATAGGCCGACAAGTCAAGGAGGGGAGAAAGCAGATCAGAATTTTGAGAATTTCCTGAACCAAAACCGTCGCTGTCGAGATAGGCATAATTTCCTGTTGTGCCTGTCAGGCCGCTTTCATGAATGCCGACTTGCCAACCCTGTCCGTTACCCTCGTTGTCAATAACATCCCAGCAAATGGGTAGAGTTGATGAAGTGTTAAAGTCTTCCAACAGGGGCAGTGTTGAAACTGTTCCGCAAAATGTTGCAGCATTTGCCTCTCTTCCCGCTGAATAGCTGTTGGAAGCATTATATGAGAATGCTTTGTAGTAATAGTAGGTAGCATCTTCAAGACCGGTATGGTAAAAAGTAGTGTTCGAACCGCGATAAAGAACCGTTCCGCCTCCTGGCAAACCAGCGCCGGAATTATAGACTACTCCTTCGGTGGGTGTCCCGAAAACCCCGTCAGGAGACCAGGCCAGCATTACACTGTTGTTATCCTGGTTTTTTTCCCATGAAAGGTTTATCTGGCTGGTGCTAACAGCGGTTGCGCCTAGACTGGCCGGGTTCAGGACACCTGTGGCTAAATCTTGTAAAGCAAGTAGCGCCAGGTTCGCATTAAGCCGCCCGGAACCAAGTTGATTCAGATAACTTGGGTTCTGCGGATAATGGTTGTCAACATTGTCCACAAGTAAATCCCAGAGATCCGCGTTGCTTAACGGAACATTGTTACGCAGAGCATTTGAAAGCAACAATGCCGCTACTCCAGAAACATGCGGACATGCCATCGAAGTTCCCTGATAATAATCATATCCATTACCAGTAACGCTGCTGAGCACTCCACGAGCTGAAACCGTGTTTGTTTCGCCTCCGGGTGCACTGATATCAACCCAGGAACCGTAATTTGAATACCAACCTTTTTTATCCTGGTTGTTCATACCTGCAACTGCAAGCGTACCTGAGTAATATCCGGGGTAATAATTGGCAGATGAATTGCTGTTTCCTGCTGCAAAAATTGTAATGCCGCCGTTCATGGCGCTGCCTCCGCCATTAATGTTAAAGTAGTCTATGGCATCAAGTGTGCTTTGATTATAATAACCTGCAGAAGTGTATCCCCAACTGTTTTGTGAGATAGAAGCGCCATTGTCGGCCGCATACACAGGTGCGAGGTGAAAACCACCACTTGATGAGGATGAAAAGACCTGGCAACTCATAAGCCTTACTCCATCTCCGCTGCCTGAACCGCCTGCAACTCCTGCAACCCCAATACTGTTATTGTTTACGGCTGCTACGGTTCCAGCCACATGGGTCCCGTGATCATGAGGTTCAATAATGGTGCTGCCTGCAACAAAATTGTATCCATAATGCCCTGAACCATTTTGCCACATATTAGCAGCAAGATCGGGATGGTTATATTGTATGCCTCCATCAACAATTGCAATAATAACATCACTCAGGCCTTTCTCAATCTCCCAGGCTTCAGGGAGGTCAATGTCGGCATCGGGAGTTCCGCTTTGCTGGCCGGTATTGTGATAATGCCATTGGTTTGAATACTGTGGATCATTGGGTGTCCAGTCGGTGAAGTCCCTGCTGCCGGCTCCAATCTCCTGTTTTTCTGAACCAACATTTCCAATGAGCATTTTGCGGTATTCTGGTTCGGCTAATTCAACTTCTTCCAGATTCTGGTAAGCTTTTACAAGTGCAATAATATCGGTTCCGGAATCAAATTCAAGTTGGTACCACAGATGAAAACCCCAGGCTTTGTGCTTCGGAGTAAACGAATTGTTCAAAGCCTGATGAAGGAAGTGCTGCTTTATATTTCTGATTTTTGCTGCATTACTGAGCTCATCCAGCGCTATGATATTAAAACGGACGGTGCCATCTTCGAGCATCCTCGCGGGTTGTTGTTCAAGCTGATCGGTAAATTGCGAACCAAGCTTAATAAGAAGAATTCCAGGTTCATACGCATCTGAATTAACTTGTAATAAATCAATAGGAGGCCGTTCGCCTCTCAGCACTGAAAAGTCGTTGATTTGAGCGCTCAGGTGTCCGGGAAGCAACATACAAATCATTAGTCCTGCGCAAAATAATCGGCGCAGTGTTTTTTTGGCACAAGTGATTTTCATAGGTTCTGAAGTTGAGGATTGGATGGAATTAACTATAAGGTATTATCGGCTTTTTAAGGATAGGTAACATGAATTTCGGCAGAAGGTTTAGCGATCTGTTTAAAAATGCCAAAAATAGCAAGCTTATGTAAAAATGTTTTAAGTGATAACCCAAACTTGCAGAGATCACTGCTTTATTATTTTCTGAAAACCTGTCTCCCTGCCACGGATCAAACGAATAGTATATACACCGGATGGTAAACCTGAAAGATTAAGATCGTATTGCACTGTGCCTGGATATGACTTGCGATATAGCATTTCTCCCATGATACTGTATGCTTCAATTATAATTTCCTTTGGCAAGGCTGCGTCAGTAATCTGTAATGTGATAAAGCCGGTGGTTGGATTTGGATAAGCCGTAAAGAATGACTTCAGAACAGCTGCCTCAGCAATTTTATCTTTTGTTTCGGCGACCTCATCTGCAATAAGCAAGCTGGATGTTTGCAGGCAGTAATCACTGGCAATATGCGCCCGGAAGTAAGCGCCTTCCTCCACTACAATTCCAGGGTTCAGCAAAATATTTGTTCCAGCAATCAGTTCAATGTTTCCACCGCTTTGAACCGTAAGACTATTAACAGTGATGGTTTGTGTGGCATTGTAACAACCTACCTCCCCGGTTCCAATAATAATGTTCTCAATGCTCAGGTTTCCAGGAACAACTGGCGTTGATCCCTGGATGAGAATATCATCAAGCCCCCAGCCATCAATATTGAAACTATTGGTTCCGTGAGCACGGAACCGTACCTGGAACTGTTTACCTTCCATTCCTTCAAGCGCCTGGTTGAGCCTTGAATATTCCTGTGTTGTATTGCCAAGACCAGTATTTAAGAATTCCTCAAGCAAAATCCACTCAGTTGAGCACACCGATTTATACTCCACTGCCATACCTTCAAGGGTTGAACTTCCATAATTATCATGTAACAGTAAAAAGTTCAACTTAATTTCAGCCATTCCGGTAGCATCAATCAGCGGACTGGTAAGTGAATGTGAGTAATCTGTCAGTGTTGGAGACCAGCCAAAGAATGCATTGGGAGGTCCGCTTTGAGATGATGGCGGTGGATAGGAACTTCCAATACCCCAGTTACCCTGGCCTTCAGGATAGGACCAGCAAGCGGTTGTAGTGGTTGAGAATGTTTCTTCAAACGGAAGGCTGAATGCGGAACATAGCGTGGTAAAACTGACAGGCCCGCTCCAGGCACTGGAAAGTTCATCTTCGCAATTTGATCTTACATAGAAGTCGTAGCTTGACAATGGGCCTAAATCCGCAAGTTGATAATTGGTTGCAGTAAGGTTTTCTACCAGTATTCCTGTGGTTTCAGGGTCAAATCCTGTTGTTCCCCAGATCAGATCCCAGGATACGGCACCACCACCGGAAGACCAGTTGGCCATAGCCGAATTGGTTGAAATCAAGGTAGTATGCAAGTTGAAAGGGGAGGGGCAGGCCGCCGAAGAGGGTGGAAGTTTGATATTGTCAATCCAGGCACAGTCTTCCCCACTTGAAACTGAGCCATCTTTCATGTATTCCCATTTAAAAGTTTGTGTGCCGGCATTTACGGGATAAGAAACCTCGCTCCAGGCAACATCTCCCGACCATTGCCCAACAACCATATTGTTGATATAGAATTTCAGGAAATCATAGTTAGATTCTGAGGAGATTTTGCGATAAAATGAAATATTATCGCTGGCAGCTACATCATACTCAAGGATAAGTTGAGAGGACTGGTTATCGGAAATAGTACCCGATTTTGCCGAGTACGTTCCTTCGTAAGGGTTCACATTAGTAATTATCCAGGGCTGATTACCGCCAGAAGACCAGTTAAATTGCGAGAAATCACCGCTTTCAAAATCTTCAATGATCAAGCCTACTACTAGTGAAAAATCACGATTCGCACTATGAGAACCGGCACTGACATCAAGGTTAAGCGCTACTTGTGATGCAGCAGGAGCATTGGGATCAATACTCACAGAAAATTCAACATTAGTACTTTGCCCGGCATCCAGGGCCGCAATATTCAGTGAATTTGTATTGAAGGTGATGTAAGGGTTTCCGGATGATAGCAAGGCAAACAGGTTCAGCGCCTGACTATGTCCTGAATTACTCACATTGAAAACTAGATTCAGGGTTTCACCCGGATCAGCCTGTCCATTGTTGTTGCCTGCAGCATCATCAAGGGTTATGCTTGCTGCAATAGTAAATTCCGGTGCATTCACAGTGATTTGCAGCATCACCGTCCAGTTTTCTGAACCATCGGTCATCTGGAGTTCAAACTCCGCCATGTGCTGGTCGGGAGCATTATCAGCGACAGAAAAACTATAGGCATCATTTAATGTGCTGGTTGCTCCGCTGGCGATCTCACCAAAGTTGCGTGTTGCGTTACTGGTAAGAGTCACATAAGGATCAGAACCGGAAAGTGTTGCCAGAATTTCCTCCGACGGATCGGTCCCAACATTTTTGAGCGTAACATTCAAACTGAATTCCTCATTGTAATCAGCCATTCCATTGTTATTGCCATCTTCATCGTTGATGGTATAAGAATTAAGCGTGATGTAAGCACCGGCAAGCGCTGCGGCAGGAACCTGCTGCATGTATGGAATGTATTGGGGTTTTGTGACCACAATATCCACTGTACCATTCGTTAAAACCGGCTGGATCGGAACCAGAACTACGCCTGACGGCCCAACCAATGCAGCGCCATGCAATACCCCATCTTTTGAAATGGCAACATAGGAACCAGGTAAAGCAGTAACTTCGTATGTATCATGACCGATTGGCAAAATAGCCATATGGCTCACCACATTCGTGCTGCCTTCTGTATGATATACCACCAGCGATGGGTCGCCAAGCACATTGTATGCCTGCCAATAGTACAACGGACTGGAATGACTGGGATAGCCCTGAATATGAACCTCTGTGACGGCCAGGTTGCCAACCATCACAATCCCTCCGGTTGAAACGTAATCGCTCACAAAAGGGCCATCATAAGCGCCCCAGGTGGTTTCCTGGAAAGTTGGAACATAGCCGTTGTTGGTTCCTTGGATCGGAAAAGCGCCCACCGACCAATAAAAATCTTCGAACCAGTAAGAACTCGGCGACGAACCGATATACGCCACCGATCCTTTGTTGGCAGCGCGCTGCCAGGTTTCGCCAATACATTCGTTGGTTCCGAAATCAGCCGCCAGGCAGCAGTTTCCAACTGCAAGCGGGTATTTTCCTGTGTTAGTAAATGCATTTACGTTGCTTTGCGAAAGGTAAGGATCACCCCAGGATGTTTCGCCGCAATGGGCTGTATAATTGATAAAACCTACGGCGATTTTGGCGGCGTCATAACAGCCAGTGTAAGGTGAGGTCAGATAGGTGTAAACGTCGGTATAACCATGCACAGCGTTGAAGTAATTATTGGTTCCATAATTAATGGTTGCTTGTCCGACCCTGGGGTTCCAGGTCGCGTCAGCACCTGCAATCAGTGTGGTTTTATTGAGATAAGCGGGATCTGAAAACTGGTATTTTTCATAATAAATCGTCTTTGCAATCTGGGCCTGCAACTGTGTAGAGTTGGTAGCAGAAAACCTGCCGTAATACAATTCGGGGAAATAATCGCCATCTACGCTGGCATAATATAAATCTGTCATTTTCCCGGATGAAGAACCAGTAATAGCAGGAATTTGCGGCGAATCACCCACAATCAGCAGGAAACTGGGAGCCGGATCGGAAGGCGTGCCTGCATTATACTGGCCATGAACCCACGATTGGATAGCCGTGTATGAAGTGCCGATCACATCGGTATAACCCACGGTGACCTCAAATCCTTTCATGGTTTTCCATTCAATGAAAGGCTGCAAATCGGATTCAAACATGCGGGGCGATACAATCAGGTACTTTACCGGGTATTTGGTGAGATCGGGATGAGAGGGATAATCTTTTGAGGGGTCGTTGAGCAAACTGTTGCGCACCACCTCAAAGTAAGGAGAAAAGGTGGAGGCTTTCATGTAGTCCGTCAATTCATAATCTGCATTGGAATAACTGATTTCAACTTCAATATCGTTGAAAACCCTGATAATGCCCTTCACTGGGTTATAACTCACGGGCGCCACCGTTAGCCTTGCTATACGCATGCCTCTCATTACACCCAATATCTCAACGGAGGCAATTTCATGGGCTATGAAAGCATCCTTCTCATAAATTTCTGTTTTGAACTCAAAAGGTAATTCATCCACATTTTGATCCTTGCGAACCGAGGGCTGCACAGGCATCAGTAAGTTCTCAATTCCATAATTGCTGAGCTTATATTCGTTTACAGAGTATCCCAACACTTTGACTGAAACTTCGGCACCAAAGGGTATCTCGATTAGATCCTTTGAAGCAGGTAATTTTGGAGTGCCCAGTTCACCAATCCAAAATGCATCGGGCATAAAAATTTCGTTAAACATTCCCTCTTCTGACTTTATGTTGAATGAACCTATGCCGGGATAGGAATATGCAATCTTTAAGCGCTGCATATTGTCGCTGCTAATGTTTTTAACGCTGCCGCTGCGGCCGAGCTCAATGGCAAAATCCTGTGCTGAAAGCTGAAGCATTGCGAACAGGGTCATTGCAAGCAAGAGGCTAGCTTTTCCCCGGATGATTCTACTCAGGAAATGATAATTATTGATTTTCATAAAATTTGAGTTAAGGATGAGGATAATGGATTGGAAACAGGCGCAAATGTAAGAAAAGCATTCAAGAAAATAACATGGGTGAGATACGCCTTGGTGGTATATTATTGCTCGGTTTGATACCATGCTTTCGGCGCTACGCGCCTAAGCGGAATATCAGGTTTGTTCTATACTATATTTTCGGCGCTATGCACCTTGGTGGGATGTCATGATTTGGATGTTACCATACTGGCAGCGCTACGCGCCTGGGTGGGATATTTTTGTGTGGTACGTTACTTTACTATCGGCGCTAGGCGCTTTAACAGAATATACGGTTGGTTCTATACTATACTGCAGGCGCGTTGCGCTTTATCGGAATGCCTTTGTTATAGGCGCATAGCGCTGGAATTATGGTAAATCCTGCGATGCTGAAAGAAAGCAGGAGCATAGCGCTGACAGCTCTCTAATCATAAAAATCGAATAAATATTTGGGATCATGCGCTATCTCAAAATCCTCAAGAATCCTTATATACTCATTACGGAAAGAGTTTATAGCTCTTTGATGATGTTCTTCCTGTGTTGTAATGTAGTAGATTACATTGTTACGCTGGGATCGTGAGTATGAGAAACCACCATAACCTCTTTGCCAGGAAAACTTACCCATGATCATAACTGATCGTTGAGCCACTTTGATGAGTTGGATTTCACAAGTTCCATCGTTTTGGATAATGAGATGTCTGGCTTCATCTCAAAAAATATATGCACATGATCTTGCCAGCCATTTACTGCCAAAGGATAAACACCGGTGTTACGCAAAATCCCTGAGATGTATGGGAACAATCGCTCTCTGACAGGTTTAGTCAGGAGATTTTGACGGCCTTGCACAGCAAATACTGCGTGGATGTTGATTTGGGTGTAAACGTTCGCCATATTGAAAATGGTTTTATGTTGCTGCTTAATCGTTTTAAAATGATTAGTCAAAGGACTACAAATTTAGGTTTTTTGCTTTACTGTCGGTGCGATGCGCCTTGGTAGAATATCTTGATTTGTATGTTACCAATAGTGCCGGCGCTACGCGCCTTAAGGGATGTCTTTGCTTAGTTCGTTACCATACTACCGGCGCTACGCGCCTTGGCGGGATGTCTATGCTTGGTTCGTTACGATACTGGTGGCGCTACGTGCCTGGGTGGGATGTCTTTGTTTGGTTCGTTACTTTGCTGCCGGCGCTACGCGTCTAGGTGGAATTTCTTATTTGGTTCATTACCCTGCTGCCGGTGCTGCGCTTTGGTGAAATATCTGCTTGTTTTGTTTTATCCGTCAGACCGCTAGAGCGGTCGGACGGAAATAAAAACCCCGGCGGTGCTGAAAAGCCGTCGGGGTTTCTAGTGTAGAAAACACCGCCGGGTGCTGCGCACACCGGCGGGGTTGGGTCTTAAAAATTATTGTTTGATCACTTTCTCTATTCCCATTTCATCGCCTTTAATGACGCGGATGAAATAGATGCCCTTAGGCATATTCGAAAGATCAAAGTCATACAGCATTGAACCAAACAGGCGATCCTGGAACACCTTCTCACCCATCATGCCATAAATTTCAACATTGATACCAACTTCATCGGTGCTGAGCAGTTCAAGTTTGAAATTGCCGGTAGTGGGGTTGGGGAATACCTTGAAGAATGCATCCGGTGCAGTAATTTCGGGCAGCACAGCTTCGATCGTTTCCTCAATTGCTAACAGCATTGCCGGTGGGTTGCAATAAACATTGTCAATGCGTGCCCACATATAAGCGCCTGATTCTACTACAAATCCATCACCGAAGATAATGTTTACGCCAGCAATGAAGTTAGCAATACCGCCAGCGGCAATCACAGTGTTTGTGACCGTGATGTTATTGGTAGCATCAAAACACTCATCATCTCCGTTGCCAACGGTAACACCATCCACGGTGCGGTTTTCAGGAACTGTGGGTTCTTCAACAGCAATGCTGAAGTTGTTAACCATTAAATCATTATCTGCATCAACTGTTGTAGATCCTCCATAAAGACCGATCTGGACAACTCCTGTATATCCATCCAATGAAATAACAACTTCTTCTCCCAGGTAGTTTATATCGTTATAAACATAGGGTGATCCGGCATTATCCCATAAACGAAGTGTATTTGCTGAAGTCCAGGTTACACCGCCATTTGTTGAGATTACTACTGCAAATACATCATCGGCACCATCTGTTTCTGGAGGATTGGAAGTATTCCATGTCATCAAGGCAAGATCAAAAGATAATTCGTATGTGCTACTTCCGTCGCCAAGATCAAGCAATGGGCTAAGCAGCCAGAAATACCTGTCAGCGCCATAGATATTAATTTTTGCCGCTTTATCCGGGTTAGATGCAATATTGAGCCAATCATCACTTATCCAACCTAAAGTGGAAGTCGTTAGTGTTGCAGGATCAGCCAGTAATCCGGAATATTTGCTCCAGCACTGGGGAGGGAATGTTGCACCATCAAAAGTCTCTAACAGTGGTAGGCTGTAAACTTCGCAGAGAGTTGTGAAAGTTTGTGTAGCCGACCAATCGCTTTGCTCTTCCCCACAATCTGAGCGTACCTTGAACTGGTAAGTTGTCACCGGATCAAGTCCGCTTAAAGTGTAAGGGTTGGTTACACCGCTGATTGTTGGCGTTCCTGTAAAGGTATAAGGAGAAACTCCGTACTCAATATCCCACATAGTTGCCGAACCATTTTCAGTCCATCCCAATTGTGCGCTTCCTTCTGTGATAGCTGTGGCTAAGGGAGAGGTGGGTGCAGGACAAGTTGGAAGCGGCTCAAAGGATAAATTTAATGTGAAAGCCGTGAAATTTGGAGTAGGCCATGTTGAAACAATGGCAAAATAGCTGCCGGCGCTCAGTATGACATTTGTAAATGACCCGCCATTAGAACCGCTTCCAAGCGCCAAGCGGGTGGCAGGTGTAATAGCGTCAGGGCAATCCTGAACAATGATCACACCAGTCCAGCTTCCAACAACACTTCCACTCAGGTACCCGGCCTCAGTAAGAGTAAACTGCGCAACAAAATCATATCCGTTAAGGTAGTCCGTTGCAGGTGTCACCCAACTACCCAGATAATCATTGCCGTAAGCCTCAGTATTATCAGCATAAGCTACGAGTGGAAGAGAAACAGGGTAAGGATTGCCACAAGTAGAACCAGCAGGCCTTACAACACCTTCACCACTGAGTGGTACTGTAGCTATTGCCTCAGTATCATCATAGCTTATACTTACCTCTCCGGTAGCAGGACCTGTTGATTGAGGATGAAATACCACATTGAAAGTAACTGTTTCAGTGCCTTCCAGTTCAGCAGGATAATCGGTGGCTTCGTAATCAAGTGTAAAATCAACATTATTGTCCAATGTAGGAGCAGAAACTGTTAAAACGCCCGGCCCTTCATTGCTGATGGTGAAAACTTTGGGTGCTGATTGTTGGCCAACTTCGATGTCTCCAAAATCCCAATCAGTAGGTAGAATGCTAAATACTGGTGAAGCGGGTGGTGGAAGTACTTCAATCAGGTAATCATGAACAGACCCCCAGCTATAAACTGCGCAAGGAGTAACCGTTAGCGGATCCGATGTTTCACGCTGCATCACACGCAGACCAGTCATACCAAGCTCAGCGTCAAGCGGAACAGTGAAGTTGAAATTATATGCAACGCCGGTTGGTGAAGTAGCTCCCTGCACTACACCTAAGCGTTCATCTGGCTCGACGAGAGCAACATCCTGATCCCAGTCTGCCCAGGCTTTACCAACATTTGTATAAGCCCCTGTTCCGCACTGCCCCATAGTGAGTGTCATTGTGTACTCAACCCCCTGTTGCAACTGTATTGCACCAAGGCCGGTAAAATCCTGTGCTCCGAGAATTCCGGTGCAACCAACGTTGTGGTCAAAGTTTACATCTGGTCCGGTAATCTGTACCCTGAATAAATCCGAATCGTCAGCAGAAGTCGGCCCTGCCGGACAATAATTAACAGCAAAGGTTATTTTTGTCCAGAAACTCAGTGCCCGAGTAACGCAGATTGCACGTACATAGGCATCGTAGCTAGAACCAAGGGTGAGGCTTGTGGTAGTATAGCTAGGTGAACTCACAACGGTGCCGCTTGTAGGTTCCGGATCATTAGCATTAACAACTGCTACTTCCCATTCAGCTTCAGTACCGCCTGCTGTCCAGGTAAGTTCAGCGCTTGTGGTAGATAGGGTAGTGGCGACAAGATTTGTAGGAGGAGGGCATTCAACCTCAATCGTCTCAAATTCAAGCCAGTAATTGATATTACATGGATAGCCATCAAAAATTGGCAAACCTGCAAAGAACCAATGCGTGCCTGATACCAGGACACCCAGGTCAAGCGAAACAGGTGTGCATATTTCTGTGATATCAAAAGGACTTATTCCTGTAACATCTGCACAATCAGGGCTTGTTGGATCAATACCAGCCAATAATCCAAAAACCAACTCGGTTTCGGCATATGCATGCAAGATCACCTGTGTTGGTTCTGTCAGAACAAGTTCAAACCAGTCTGTATCCCTTAAGTCGTCTTCGGCCCAAACTGTGCCACAAATAACATCGCCGGGGTTAACTGATTCAAAAGTTGGGATAACAAGGTTGCATCCATTATTAATTGTATCACCGCAGGCTTCGCTCTCAGCAATAGCTTCAGGAGGGCATGTAAATTCACACAGTGTAGTAAATACCAATGGGCCGGCCCATGAGCTTTCTTCTCTGGTTGCACAATCGGCCTGCACATATGCTTCATAGGTGGTGCCGGGGGTCAGATCCTTAACCAGGATTGGGTTATCACCTGTGCCATATTCACTTGCAACCTCATTCCCTGTTCCAGGAGTAAAACCTGTTAAGCCAACCTCTACATTCCAAAGGACTTCTGAACCACCTGGGGTCCATCCTATATTGGCTTCTGTAGTTAGAATATTACTTGCTGTTAGCATGGAGGGGGGTGGGCAGGCAGGCAGAGTTCCACCTAAACACATACTCATAGGTTGAGTAGTTGGTGTAAAAGTACTCGTTGCAATAGCCAACTGTTGTGCCACGGTACCAGTTTCGAGAGTGTTCATCCACATAAACCAACAATTGGCTATGCCTTCAGGGTTGCCCCAGATGGAAATCCAACCGGAACCTAATGTTACATTCACAGTCAGGTTGTACTCATAAATTTCCCAACCATTAAAGAAATTTGCGGTTGGTGTACCCGAAAGCGTTGCATTATAGTTTGCAACCGATCCACCAGCTAAATCAGGCAAGCCGGCATCATTGTTCCAGAATTCAACCTGGAAATCGCGGGGGTCTTCTGAGCATTCCTCCCAACTGGTTCCATTGAAAAATGCATTCACACCCCACCAACGAATGCTGGTAACATCTTCTACGCCTGTGAAAAAATTAAACACTTTATAGCCTGGGCTTACATCGCTGGTTGATCCAGAATTATAACCGGCTGATGGTGGTAGTGAAAATACAGTACCAGGAGGACAATCCAATGAAATAGGCTCAATCCCTTGTGTAACTGTGATCTCATAATTTCCATTATCCCCACCATACCCATCAACAACAATGTAGTAGGTGACACCACTAAATACCTCAACACCCAGTATCTGGCTTACATAAGGATCAGGAAAATTCAAGGTACTGCACGCATCGTCATTACATGCAATTTCGTCTCCTGTTATTGGATTCTGTGTATCATACACATAAAGTTTTGTGTCATAATCTGTTAAATCATTGCATAATGAAATATCAATAAAGCCATTCGAAGCAGGTGTATAGGAATAAACTACATCGGGGGAACCAGGTGCATTGTATGGACAAATTGCATCGTAGTTGTCTGTATATCCTGTTGTTGTTCCTGTTGCTGAATAGGGTAGGCTAGAAATTACAAAGGCAGTGGCAATATCATCGCCACCTTGCCTGGGTGTAGGATGTTGCTTTGGATCATAAGGAATAATTGATGTTTTCTTTTCAACATTTTGTTGTAAATCTGAGATGGAAGCATTCTGCAAATTATTAATTGTCTCTTTGGCAACAATTGGTTTAGTTGCTGAGGTGGACATGGTATTGCTTTGTGCAAATACCAGCGCTGATGTACATAATACTGCAATCAGCAACGTAAGTAGTCTTGTAATTTTTCTCATAATCATTGGTTTTTGGTTTAACATAAGTTGAATTACTGGTTTAATAACTGAGTTGTGTATAGTGAACCCGGTTTATTGGTTGGAGTAAACCGGGCGAATTGTTGTTGAAACTCAGGATTTTGGTTCATCTGTATCAGATATGGGGAAAAAGACTGCTAAAGTAGTTTATTTTGCTGGCTAAGTCAATAGTCTGGGAATAATTTATCGGGCTTTTTATGCAGCGGTGAGTTATGAATTATGAACCATGAATTATGAGGAGAAAACTATCGGGAGATGAGTAGTAAATATGGTTTTTGGATTGGGGCGAGCTGTATGTTTACTGGGGTGGATTTGATTTTTAGTACAACTACTTGTATGATTATCGGGACAGGCTGCGTACTTTTTTAAAATGGGGTTATCAGAAAAAAAGAACCCCGCCAGGACTACAATCCCTGGCGGGGTGGAAGGTTTATGTTTACTCGAAACCTGAGCGATTTGGCGGAGGAAACACCGCCGGGTGCTGCGTACACCGGCGGTGTTGGGTCAAAAGAATTATTGTTTGATCACTTTTTCTATTCCCATTTCATCGCCCTGGAGTACACGGATGAAATAGATGCCCTTAGGCATACTGGAAAGATCAAACTCATACAGCATCGAACCAAACAGTTGATCCTGGAATACCCTTTCGCCCATCATGCCGAATATTTCAACAGAGATGGAAGATGATTCTTCAACTCCTGTCAGCTCAAGTTTGAACGATCCGGTAGTCGGGTTCGGGAATACCTTGAAGAAGGATGCAACAGCAGGTATATCCGGGATAACCTCTTCAACAGAAGCAACGAGCGCTGGCGGCAATACACAAGGATCAAAGGTATCAATCTTTGCCAGGAACAATCCGGTGGCTCCCGGTGTGATCAATACTTCATCGCCAAGTGTGATGCTTGTGACTGCAGTCATGTATGCGGTTCCGCCGTCTTTCACTTCAAAGTCAGTGGCAGTGATGATACCTCCTGAACGGATATCGGCGATTGCGCCATTTTCAACAGTTGCTCCATCAATTTCCACTTCGTCGGTTGCATCAAGGCAATCATCAACAGCACCTGAAACAAGCCTGTAAGATGGTGGGCCGGCTGAGTTAACAGTAAGTACGCCGGAAACATTGGTGATACCATTCCAGAAACCGCCATTATAGCCGCCATAGAGGTATTCGCCATAAACCTGGCCAAAACGGTAGCGGTAAGCATAGTAGTAAGTTCCGGGTGTAAGTCCGGATGCAATGTCAGCCTGGAACTCATCATTATCGCCTGACTGGCTGTTGAATGTTGCAGGAACCCAGGTACTCCATCCCGCAGGATCAGTATCGGTTGTACTTACACCTACCCATGCTTCAAGACCAAAGGTGGCACCGGCGGCTCCAGTTATGCCGTTGGGGATAAATGCCTGTCCATAAGCTATGAAGCTTCCGCCCTCGGTAATGGTTCCATCAGGAGGCCACTGCAGGTTAGCGAAAGTGATGTCTCCACCAAAGACATCTTCAGTTTCAACGATTCCGGCAACAGCGATATTGCGGTTAGCTCCACCGGCCCATTCACCGCCGTCCCAGCCGGCATTGCGGAAATATTTATACTCGTAGCTTGCAGGAGGCAGATCAAGGGTGATCGTGTACACATTAGTTAGACCAACACGGCTCATGAGCAAATTGGGGTTGGTTCCCGGCTCGTTCCATATTGCCCCGGGGAAATCCCCGGCGATGTAGATGACTTCGGTATCGTAATTAAACCCTGAGATCGTAGTAACATCCACATTAAAGGTAACAGGATATTTCAATTCATCAATGAGTACATTATCGAAATACCAGTTGTCAATGTTAAATGAATATCCACTGAATTTGAATGCGATAAGGAATTCATCGGTAGCTGGTGGAAGTGTAAAAGGAATCAAATCATATACCGCGCCATAGTCTGCAGTGCATAGATATTGCCAGAACTCGGTCCAGTTAGTTCCGCCGTCCACAGAGTATTCAAGTGCGATATATTCTCCGTCATTGGTAGTATAGTCATCAAGGAACTGATCCATTCTAACCATGAGATCAAGTTTACCCCCGGTGCTGATTGGCGGGGTAATCAACCGGGATACTCCAGTGAAAGAGGGTGAAAAGTAGAATCTCATTTCTGGTGAAGTTCCTCCGGCATTGCCAGTTAACACTGCGCCCCAGTTTGTAAGACCTAAATCTGCTTTTGACCAGCACTCAGGAATTTGTGTTGCAAGAAGCCCGGTGAAATCTTCGGAAAATGGCAAGTCGCTAACGCCGCACAGTGTGCTAAACTCAAATGGTCCGGCCCAGGAACTTTCTTCCCCGCTTCCGCAATCAGCCTGGACGTAGAAATCGTAAGTAGTAATGGCATCAAGCGGGCTTGCAGTCCACGGGTTAACCATGGTAGCTGTTACGCTGAGGATAGAGTTGCCGGTGCCGGGAGTAAATCCAGACGCACCGACTTCGACATTCCACATGGTTTCTGTTCCAACCACTGTCCATCCAAGATCAGCGCTTGTAGCAGTAATGTTGGTGGCGGTGAGGGCGGTTGGTGCAGGGCAAAGTTCAAGCGTTGAAAAGCTATATGGCCCTGCCCAGATACTGGTCTCGCCGAGCTCATCGCAATCAGCCTGAACATAAAACTCGTAATCTGTTGAATGGTTAAGTTCCTTGACTAACCATGGATTATCACCTGTGCCAATAACACCATCAACATTTTGCCCTTGTCCGGGAGTGAATCCTGGTACTCCTACCTCAACATTCCAAAGTCCTTCGGTTCCACCTGGAGTCCAACCGAGATCAGCTTCTGTGAAGGAGATATTTGCTGCATATAAATTGTTTGGTGCGGGGCAGGAGGCTGCCACAACATCAAGAGTAACAGGTATACTCAGAACACCCCTGTTTACTTCCAGTGCGTCATGAGTGATTACTATACTGAGCTCATATGTACCAACACTTAAACCCGCAGTATTGAA
Organism: Bacteroidales bacterium; assembly: GCA_014860575.1. Taxonomy (NCBI): domain Bacteria; kingdom Pseudomonadati; phylum Bacteroidota; class Bacteroidia; order Bacteroidales; species Bacteroidales bacterium. The sequence continues at coordinate 102,116 of JACZJK010000011.1, read as the reverse complement.
ATTCACATCAACAACATTGTTTCCACCGGGAGCAACTGTGCCCGATGTTGGATCAAGTGTTAACCAACCTGAGAGTTCCATTAACCACACAACATTATTTTGTGCAAGTCCTAAAAATGTCCAGACTCCTGGCACAACCTGGTTGGTGATGTTTAATCCACCTGAAACAGCTCCCGCCTGAAATATTCCTATATTAGTTAAATCAACTGACTGGATCGCAGCACCCGTTGTCATATTAATCTGGACAAGAATTTGTTCGCCTGTTACCGAAGAAGCTGGCGTATAGGCCCAGAGATAAGGCCCTCCCGGAGAAACGCCGTCATAAGCCAGACCACTTATTCCACCAACAGTAGTTGTTATTTCCTGAACCAAAGCTCCAGCGCGGCTTATAAGCCTGAAAGGACCGGAGAAACTTGTTCCTGTAACCCAGAAACCATCATTAACGGGATCGTAGGCAATACCACGAATCTGGTTACCGACAGGGGCAGTGATTGAACTAACAAGCGTCTGGGTGCTAAAATTCATTTCAAATATGATATTGTTGTTAGCCGAACCGTAGAAATACTGGCCGTCATAGGTTAGGTCTCTTACATTTCCTGCTCCGGTTATGGAGAATTGCTCAATAAAGGTACCGTTCATATCATATTTGTTGAAAGCATTGGCATCCCATGCTGCCGTGTAAATATACTGGCCATCGGTTACCACAGAATATTCAGATCCCGGAGCACCGGTTGGGAAATATCCATATAAATCAAAAGCATTGCGGCTTAATTCTTGGAAATATTGTTGTGAATCAGGATTGGCATCCACATCTCCTGACAATGTATTCTCTCCCTGGTTCTCAGGATATGCAAATAGTGCAGCTTTTCCGCCACCAACCGGAAGGCCAACAGCGGCACTCCAGGTAAGTGTCTCGGTTCCTCCAGGATTAGAGATGGTTAGCTGTTTTGTTGAGGTCTGACCCTCCTGTAATTCTTCTGCAATACTGGCAGGATCAACTGAAATCTCAGCAAAACCCAGTTCAAAGTTTAATGTGGTTGTTTGGTTTTCGAGTATTACCACATCCTCAACCAACTGTGTGAAATACCCATCAGCCTCGCAATAAAAGTCATAGGTTCCTGCACCCACATCTTCAATAAGGTAGTTACCAAATGCGTCCGTGAATGCTTCGAAGTTCCCCACATTTGAAAATACTCGTGCTCCCTCAATAACGCTCCGGCTGGCTTGTGAAACGTTTCCTCCAACTGCACCTTCAGGCATATTGGCCCAAACTTCGGTTCTTTCACTCTCGCAGCCAAAATCTCCAATAACCCAATTATAAAACCAATAATAAGTTGTGCTCGTGCCTGAAATATAGCCACTTGTTACTACAACATTACCGCTGGGAGAATTGTAAGGATAGGTGTTGCCAGAGGATTCGCGGATCAGATTTCCTGACATACTAACTCCAAGAAGTCTGTAACCCGTACCAATAGGAACTGAGAGGTTTAAATCGAAGGTCACAATGGTAGGATCACCAGTAGTACCGGAGGGGTATGTAAATGGCCCCAGGGTTTCTATTAAGGCGCCGGCATTATCCCGTAACTCAACACTCATTTGTCCACCTGTACCAACGGAATATACATCAACAGTTCTTATAGTTGCATCAGCATTGACAACATCAAAAACAAGACCCCAATTGTTACCGGACGTATTTGTTGTGCTTGTTGGGGCAGGTTTGCCGGCATTTTCCTGGCTACCAGAACTGGCTGCAGCATAAAAAGGTGTTGAAGTATAAAGAACCGGTGTGGTAAATACTGCTCCTGTGTATAAAACGTCCAGGTCTCCCGGATCGGTACTGGCATACCATTTCACATCAAGAGTGGAAGTGGCTTCCAGCATAGCTGTATTGCCTGCAGTTGTATTTCCATCAATGCCTGTTGGCGGATCAGGAATAATAAAGAAGGTTACCGGCATACCCATTTCATCATTGTTAGAATTCAGATCGGAAGCCAGATCCACAGAAACTGTAAGGTCAAAAGTAAATTCTTCGGTTATAACAAAATCAATTGGTGTGGTAAATGTGTATGTAACTGTATCTCCTGGTGTAATTGTAAGATTCACAGTTTCGGTAACCGGTGTTCCTACATCAATCTGGTATGATGCATCAAAGGAAACATCAACACTAGCTCCGCCCAAATTAGTAATTAATATTGAAACAACTTCTGAGCCATCATAGCATGTATTTGACGTTGGCGAGATTATGCCAATGACAGCCAGATCATTTGCATACATTGTTGTAAACTGAGCAGGGCCGGCCCAACTGCTAAGTGAACGAACATTGCAATCGGCCTGCACATAAACGTCGTAGCTGGTATTTTCAGCAAGGCCTTCGAGAAGGTAGGTGGTGGTTGTGATACCCGTAATAAGAGTGCCTTCAATGTCAGGATCAAAACCAGGCGCTCCGTATTTAAGATTCCATAACGTTTCATCACTGCCTGGGTTCCAGCTCAATGTTACTGAATTATGTGTAACGTTTGAGACGACAGGTACAGTGGGTGGGAAGCAAGAGGGCGGATCAAACTCAATTGCTCCGGGGTCGGGAGTTGCTGTTCGGGCAACACCAAAGATATCTTCTGGTACAAATGTTAACAGGTTTACACCAATATTATTCATTGCCGGATTCAAAGGAGTCAACAGAGGAGTAAAAAAGGTTGGATCAGCATCCACACTGTTTTGATCATATATTCCACCACCGGCTGCCTGCCAATCGGTTAGAGTTGTAAAGCTGGGACCTCCGCCTCCGTTCCAGAATACTAAATGGTTGGTTCCGACTGTAGCGCCCATATGCAATACATTGTGATCACTTGTTAGGTTTGGAATATTTGCAAGTGTTTGAACAAAATACATACAATATTTAATACCTGTTGAGTTTGAAGTAATTGAAATGATGTTGTTACGGAAATCAATTGTGGCCAGGTTTCCGGAATGATACAACCCTCTTATTACGCTAGATCCCGAATGCCCAACATTATCAAGCGACATGGAATTGTGATAAAACCTGGTGTTATCAGTGGTTGTCATATACATGCCATATTGAATACCATTCATATTCTGAAAGCCAAAAATCACATTGTTAGCAATGAGTAATTCCTGGCCAGGAGTAGCACTTATGGTAGTTCCATAAATTCCGTGCGCAGTAGATGTACTTGCTACTGATGGAGAGAAATCATACATCTGATTATTCATAATTGTAGTTCCAGTCATATCCTGGGTAACATATAGCATATACAAGGTACCGGTAGTGGTTCTTGTTGGCCTCGTGATTATGTTATCCGAAATCATGGAATTATTCTGGCCACGCAAGTATAAACCGTATAGGTTGAAATCTTTGATTTCGTTATTAATAATTGAATTGTTGTCAGAAAAAGGTGCAGTGGAGGGTCCGTTGATAATCATTCCATAATAGCCACCAATTGCAGTGCAATCCTCAACTGTCAGATTACTTGCTGCCAGGCCTGCTGTAGTGGCTCCTGTAGCGCTGTTGCTGGTTACAAAGCCGGCAAAATTTGTCAGTGTAGCTGAAGTGCTTGCAACAAACTGGGAATTATAAAAACTATTGTAATCCGCACCATTTGCGAGCCATACGGCCCAGCCATATTCCCCTGTTACCGATCCCAGTGCCTTAACAATCAGATTATTCACAGTGACATAATCGGTCCCATCAAATTTAAGTGTAGCGCGTTCGTTGGTATTTGCTGAGAGGTATTCCAGGATTTCGTTATTGCCGTTAATTGTCAGCGTGTTTGTGCCGCTGCTGTTTGGTAAATCGCTAAACATAACCTGCTCATTGTAAGGGCCTGTAGTTGCAACTACATCAACAACCACCGGGCCTGCAAAACCACCAAGGTTTATAGCAGCGGCAAAATCATTGAAACTCTCAAAATTGGTTCCACCTGTCGCCAGTGTACTGTTGATGGTATAGTTGCCTGAGAGAGGATTGCCAAGTGTCTGGAAAGACACTGGTCCAACCCAATCACTCACTTCTTTGGTACCACAATCTGCCTGAACATAAACTTCATAATTGGTTAAGAGTGTAAGACCTGAAAGTGTGTGTGGTATTACATTTATTCCTGAAACCAATGTGCCTGCAATATCAGGATCGAAGCCTGGAGCGCCATATTTGACATTCCATAAATCTTCATCAAAGCCAGGTGTCCAGCTTAAATCTGCAGATGTTGTTGTGATGTTGTTCACTGCCAGCCCTGTTGGTGGTGGGCATGAGGGTAAGACTACCGGTGGACCCACAAAATCATCCACATAAAGATACCAGTCATTTGAACCAATATAACGCACAGCAAGATATACGATGGCATCTCCGTATGAATCTAACGAGTATGTTTTTTGAACATAGCTGGCCAGATTTCCCGTGCCATTGTCTATCATCGTAAAAGATGCCGGGCTGGTATCCGTTGTAGATATCAAAACTTCCCAGGGGTCTGTGTAGCTTGCGCTATATGTTCTCATCCAGAAACTGATTTCATCGGTTGTGGATGATGTTACCCATAAAGGAGGTGTAATCAACCAGTCATTATTGTCAAGCGTAGAGCTTTCATATCTTACACGTGCAGAGTAAGTCCCTGTATTTGGGTTTACAGTCTGAGCATTCCACACTTGCGTGCCGCCATCTACATTTAAGACAGTCCAGTTGTCAGGTATAACTCCTCCCTCAAAACCTTCATTAAGGTTCGGGCCGATAGTTTGACTCCATAAGCCTGTTGAGGTCAAGGCAACGGCCATTAAAAGAGTAATTAGTTTTTTCATAATCATTGGTTTTTGGTTTGTAATTGAATTAATTGGATTGGTATATGTTGATTTTAAATGTGCAGAATAAATGTATTGCTAAGTAGCAAAAGCTATGCGAGATAGTGTAGTAGTAGAGTAAAATAGCAAAAAGAGTTGTTAAGAGTCTGAAGGAGTAAAGAGGAGCAATAATATGATCAAAACTTCGGGCAGCTAAAGTAAGCCATTCGAACCCGAAAGTCAATAACTTTTAGCTTTCAGATGAAAATAAATTTCAGGCAAGAGATTAAGCCGGACCCAGCAGATATATTGGATCTATAAGGCTATGATTACGTGCTATTTATGTGTGAATGAAAATTATTAACCCAAGGCTGATATTAACCATGAATTTAAGCAATCCAAAAGCATTACTGCGTGAATACAAACTGGATCAGGTTCGCACCCATGCGCAAGGCTCTCACACGCATTTCCGGTGAATTGTTGTGCACTTCAGCATCTTCCCAGCCATCGCTTAAATCGGTTTCGTAAGTATAAAAACAAACAAGACGGCCTTCCCAGAAAAGTCCAAAACCCTGTGGTGGCTTGCCATCATGTTGATGAACCTTAGGCAGACCCTGAGGGAAAATGAACTTCTGTTTGTAGAGTTCATGATTTGCCGGCAACTCTATAAAGTCAAGTTCAGGGAATACCTTTTTCATTTGCGGTCTTATAAATGGATCCATGCCATAATTGTCGTCAATATGCAGGAAACCACCTGAAATTAAATAGTTGCGGAGATTTTGTGCCTCCTGTATTGAAAGCTCCACATTGCCGTGACCGCTCATGTGTACAAATGGGTAATTAAAAATGTCGCTGCTGCCAACGTCAACTATATCATGGGTTGCCTGGATGTTGGTGCCTAGTTCGTTGTTGCAAAATGCAATGAGGTTGGGCAGTGCAGTAGGATCAGCATACCAGTCGCCGCCACCACTGTATTTCATTAAGGCTATACGCAACGGAGCCTGGCTAAATGAGTTTATGGAGAGTAATATTGCAACAAGGCTTATGAATATGGTTTTTCTCATTTTCTGAAATGTTGATTAGAACGCTGATGACACTAATTTAGCAGATTTTCGCGGATCTTACCGTCCGACCGCTTCCAGCGGTCTGACAGGAGATTAGATTTCAAATTTTTCCATTTACAAAATGCACGGCAAAACATGCTGCCAGCGCTGCGGTTTCGGTTCTTAAACGATTATTGCCAAGGCTTATTGGAAGATAACCGGTTTCTTTTGCCAACACTACTTCTTCAGCCGTAAAATCGCCTTCAGGCCCAATCAGTACAACAACGTCTTTCCTAGGCAAACAGATACTTGTGAACAAAGGTTCATCTTTGGTTTCGCACCAACCTATATATTTGCCCGATTCTCTGGTTTTCTCAAGGAATTTTTTATAACCTACAGGTTCATTTAGTATAGGATGAAAAACGCCAAGGCTTTGCTTCAAGGCGGCAGTGATTATTTTATTCATCCTATCTGTACGAACCGAAATCTTCTCTGAACGGGCGCAAATCAAAGGTGTCACTTCATTAATCCCAATCTCTGTTGCCTTTTCGAGGAACCACTCAAAGCGGCTCATATTTTTTATTGGAGCCACTGCAATATGAATGGAATAATCTGCCGGTTCATGCTTTGTTAATGCAGTAATTTCGATTTCGCATGAACCGGGGTTAAGCGTGCATAATTTCCCGGTAAAAAGGAAGCCTTGACCGTTGGTGAGATAAACTTCATTTCCGACCCGCATGCGCAAAACCTTGACACAATGCCTGGATTCTTCCTCATTCAGAAAATGCAGGAAAGGCAGGGGGATGGCCGGGCTAAACGTGATAGTTGGGTCGTAAAATAGATTCATGTTAATTTAATTTACGAATTACGAAGGACGAATTATTAATATTGAATCTTAAATTTTGAATTTACTTTAGGAATAGCGCTCAGGTGTTCAATTTTCCATTTTCATTCAACCTCTGTTTTTGGATTGTCAGTGACTACCTCATACCCTGTTTTGATGATGGCTGCAGTAATTTGTCCGGCATCTGTAAGTTCAGGGTCATAATAAACTGTAACCAACTCATCAGTGTGTGAAGCATGGGTTTCATGAACGCCTTCGAGGCTGCCAACTGAGCGGATGATGGCATTTTCGCAGCCTTCGCAGGTCATGCCTTTTACATCGAGCTTGAGTTCTGTCAACTCAATTCCAGGTTGCATTTTCTCATTTTCATTGGTTTGCGTTGGCCCACCACAACTGAATGCTGTGAGAGCAAGAATCAGAATTAATGCTAATGTTTTCATTTGATGTTATTTAGGTTTGTAAGATAAAATGATTCAGTAGTTTGTGCTATATCCGACGAAGTTAGCAATTCCATCTATACCAAGCGGTTTTAATCTCTGAAAAAATATTTTTCAATCCATATAGGGTATATGGCATAAAGATTGTCACAAGTATAAAACCATTAATGCCAGGATACTTTTAGCAATAGGTTAGATTAAGCCTCGTTAACATTTCAGGATGCTTTGATTTTAAAACACAATTAGATTATCTGAAAAATTTACATGAAGAAAGATTTCGTTCTTGTTATTATTCTTTTGGTGATCCCGCTGTTGAACCTTGCACAGCGTGGAAAACCTAAAAATGTTTTACCTGTGGAGTTCTGCGTATCGTCAGATGAACTGCATCTTTATCGTCTCATCAACGAATACCGTATGACATATGGGTTCGAGATAATACCACTTTCTGCTTCACTTTCTTATGTTGCTTATGCTCACGTAAGGGATCTTCACGAAAACAGACCTGATCTTTTTGGTTGCAACCTGCATTCCTGGTCAGAGAAAGGAAACTGGTCGCCATGCTGTTATGCAAAGGATCCAAACCGAACCAACTGCATGTGGAACAAACCCAGAGAATTAACTGATTACAAAGGCAATGGCCAGGAATTGATTTTATGGGAGAATGTTGAAATATCTCCTTTGAGTGCGCTTAATCAGTGGAGAATATTTGGGCCCACCAATGATTTGCTATTGAACCGTGACCGCTGGAAAGAGAAATCCTGGAAAGCGATGGGAGTAGCTATTTACCAGGGCTACGCCTCAATTTGGTTCGGAGAGGTAATTGACCAGGAAACATCAGTAAAATTATGCACTGGCAACAAAATGTTAACAAGCGACTGGTTGATCAATGAATATATTGAAGAATCAGAAAATGATGCTGATCCTGAAACCGAACCTGAAGAGCCCCAAATCACTTACTACCTTATTGTAGGAAGTTTTAAGGAAGAAGCCCAATCAAAAACTGAAGTAAAGCGTCTTCAGGCTGGTGGCTATGCTGATGCTAAGGTGGTCGAAAAAGAAGGAAATTACCGAATTTCTGTCTATGATTTTTCCGATCTGACCGAAGTCCAAAAAATGCGCCGTCAACTCGATGCTGTTTTTAAAGGAGTCTGGATTATGGAGAAGTAGGGGTTATGGTGAAGATGAGAAGATGAGAAGATGAGATGATGAGAAGGGGAGATGACAACCAGACAGGCCGTTGCCCCGATTCCGCACCAAGTGGCTAGACTGCTTCTCGTATAAGCGATTTTTTTTTGATCTCAAAGTTATTAGATCGAATGATGCGTTTGAGCCAGACAAATTGAATTCGTTTGATATTTACCCGATCATCGCATCAATTTTTTTCACAATTAATTCAACGCTTTTCGCAACTTCCGGACTCATGCTTTCACTCACTTTCAAAGTCCCGGGCTGTATTCCCAGCACATAAGCAGGAACAGTAAAAAACTCCTTCATACGCTTTAGCGAAATATTATGGCTGTGCAAGGTGTGATCCTCAATCTTGTCAATCGAGAGGAGTTCTGCATAGCCCGCTTCTTTGCCGAAGTGCACGCAGTCAATGAAAAGCAGCACATCAGCGCCGCTTTGCTGTATCGGTTTAATGTAACGCTCAATATTGGTTTCGGCATTAAGTAATTGAATGCGATCGGTAGCTTTGAGTTTTTCCAGGATTCGGGGGCCTGCTCCGTCATCGCTGCGGAGAAAGTTGCCTATGGCGATGATGAGGATTTTGGAGTGGGATTGGTGGAAGATATGTTGCAGTGAGTTGAGCATGGTTTGGATTTTAGTTGGAAGTCAGAAGACCGAAGTCGGAAGACGAAAGTTGGAAACCCTAAATCCGATCCCGATAGCTATCGGGACGTAAATCGTCAATCCGAAATTACAAAAGGTCTTTGACCAGCACCTGCCGCAAACAATTCGGACAAATGATGTTGAACATATCCTTGCGCTTCAGGCCATCGCGGACTTCAACTTTGGTTTTTGCAGGATCAGCCAGCTGCAGATGTTCGTTGAACAGGTTCAGATTAAGGATAGAAGAAAATGCCTTGGGTCCGAGTTTAGAGTATAGAAAACGCATGTGATCACGGGTAGTGATGATGGCTCCGCAGGAATTGCAGAGAATGAGTTCCCGTTCCTGGGTTTCAACCAATTCCTCGCGATTAAAAGTAGAGAGATCAAATATCTTATCGCTCAGTTTCACGCCTTTTTTTGTAATGCAATGCTCTTCACACTGTCCGCAGAAAATGCATTTACCGTAATCACGGACGATGGTACGTTTACCGGTTTGTTTATCATCGGAGTAGGTGATGGCTCCAGGCGGGCACACATTGGCACATGTCTGGCAGCCAACGCAATGCTCTTCACTCACCACTGGTTTGCCCCTGAAATTTTCAAAAGGTTCATGTGCCTTATACGGGAACCGGGTCGTATAAGCTGGTGTGACCAGCGAAACAACTGCTTCTTTCAGTTCCCTTAGTTTTGGATATCTCATCTCTACAATTATTTTCGATTTATGATTTCGGATTTACGATTTTAAACTCCGGTTAAACCTAATCTCATTTACTACTTCAAAACAAACCAGTAACCAGCAACCAGCAACTATTCTGCTTTCTTACCGACTCCTTCATCAATCCCTGCATCGGCAGCGTATTCGTCACGAACACTTTTATCCCAAAGTTTTATTCCGTAATGGTATGAACCGCGAACCAGGGAATGAGCTGCCACAGTGGAAGCTAGAAACAACAATGGTATGGCAATCAGTGCTTTCATACCTATCTCTGTGAAACCAAAGCGTATCAGCAATGCAAGTAAAATGCACCAGGTTCCCAAAGTAACACATTTGGTTGCCGATTGCAGGCGGTTATACACATCCGGCAAACGTATCAGCCCCAGGCACCCGAAAAAATCGAACAGCAGGCCGATGATAATCAGTATGATGCTAATGGTTTCATTCATTGAGCTTGTTCCTCCATAAATATTTTGCCAGCGTTAATGTTCCGATAAAACTCAGAATGATCCAGGCGATTCCAATATCAAGTATAAAACTCATACCGGTTTTATAAGCAATGATGGCTGTTATTCCTACTACAAGAATGCCGAGAATATCAATCCCAACCAGGCGGTCGGCGATGGTGGGGCCGCGCACTACCCGGTAAAAGCACATGAAACACATGGCTATCAGCGAATAAAGAAAGATGTTGGTCAACAGGTTCATTCGAAAATCCTCCCAATATATTTTTCAAATTTTCCGCAGATGCGGTATGAATACTCTTCGGGTCTTTGCCCCCGCACATTAATCCAGTGTATGTAAATGTAGTTGTCCTGTATATCCACAGTGATGGTTCCCGGAGTCATGGTAATGGAATTGGCCAGGATAGCACGTGCCATATCGGTTTGAAGATTCAGCTTCACTTTAACGATGCCTGGGTGGATAGGTAAATCGGGATGTATGACCCGGTAAGCGACATCAAAATTGGCTTTCACACATTCCCATAGAAAAATGATGATATAGATTATTGACCACAACCACCTGTGTGGGTGAAGAAATTTCACTGGTTCTTCCACATAATACCTCCCGAAGAATAGTGTAATAACCAGTGACAGCAACGCTCCCACAATTATATGGTCGGTTTTCAAACTAAAGGTAAATATCAGCCAGAAACCAAAGAGCAGGATGAATAATGCAATGCTTCTCATATTTTAAGGTCTAAAGTCCAAAATTCCAAATCCAAGTTCCAAGGCACCAGATCAAAATTCAAAGTCTAAAATTTCAAAATTAAATCCGAAATCGTCAATCTGAAATTCAATATCCCAATATTTCAACTCCATAATTTCCCATATTCATCAAACTTTCCACTGCCGGCATTAAAATCGTTTCTCTGATCCCCGGGAAAATCAACAGGCTCAAGGCCAGGCAAAGCAAAGCCATTACAATCATCGAGAAACTCATGGCAAAAGGCACTTCCTTTATTTTTTCAATTTCACGGCGAAGGGATGAACCGTAAAATGCATATTTTTGAACCTTCATAAAAGATGCCAGTGTAATGATGCTAACAATTACGGCAAACAGCGCCAATAAATAGAATTTCCCAAGTACTGCGGCTACGATAATCAACAACTTGCTGAAGAACCCATTAAACGGTGGTATGCCCGAAATTGCCATAGAAGCGCTTAAAGAAGTCGCAGAAGTAATAGGCATTTTTTCCGATAATCCACCCATTTCCTGCAGTTTTCTTGTGCCTGTTCTGTATTCAATAGCGCCGGCATTCAGGAAGAGCAATCCTTTAAATACGGCATGATTCACAAGATGGAACAAACCTCCTGCAATAGCCAGCGAAGCCACTTTCAAATCCCCACCTCTGGCAAGGATTAGCATACCTATTCCGGTTCCCAGAATTACATATCCCATCTGGCTGATGCTGTGGTAAGCCAGCAGCCGTTTCAAATCCCATTGGCCAATGGCCAGGAAAACGCCGAATATCATTGATAGCGAGCCAAGCACAATAATTACCCAGGCGATATCAGTACTCAACATGAACATATTGAAGAACAGGCGAATGATTGCATAAATTCCGATGGCTTTAATAAGTACTCCAGATAGCATGGCCGAAATGGGCGATGGCGCTGAGGAATGTGCATCAGGCAGCCAGGCATGAAAAGGGATTAAAGCTGCTTTTAACCCGAAGCCTGCCAGTAGCAGGAATTGGGTAAACAACATGAACTTTTTGTCGTTCACACCTTCAAGCACCAGCGCAATATCTGCAATGTTTAATGTTTTGGTTTGCCAGTAAAGCATGGCAATGCCCAGCACAATTAGTAATGAAGCCAGCCCACCCATTACCTGGTATTTGAAAGAAGCTTCCAGTTCCTGCTTTTCGATACCGAAGGCCACCAAGGCATATGAGGCAATTACGGAAATTTCAAGGAAAACAAACAGATTGAAAAGGTCGCCGGCCAGCACTACTCCGTTCATCCCAGTCACCATCAGGCAAAAAAGGGCATAAAAATATTTTTCACCGGTAAACTTGGCAATATAGTTTATCGAATAGAAAGCTGAAAGAAATCCAACAACCGAGATGATACAGAGCATGAAAACGGTCAATCCATCTAGTACAAAATATAATCCGATAGGTATTCCATTCACTGGTTCCCAACCACCAATTTTATAAATTAGTGGATAAGGTTCAGGTACAAATAACAACCACAGGCTGAATACCACAGTTGACAGCATTACCGTAGAGGCCAGGTATTTATCGAAGCCTCTCACTTTGCCTGCAAAAATTGGTATCAGGAAGGCGGCGGCCAGCGGCAGAATCACAAATAATGGAATCAAAGCTTTCATTTCCTATCCTTTCAATGAATTGATTTCTCTGATGTCGAAAGTGCCGTGTTTGCGGTAAAGCCTGATGGCAATGGCAAGCAACATGGCGGTGGTGGCCAGTCCGATCACAATAACTGTGAGTACCATAGCTTGTGGCAGCGGGTCAACAAAAGTGGCTCTTTCCGAACCTTTCGTGATGATTGGAGCAATTCCATCATGCACATATCCTATAAGGACAAAAAACAGATTCAGACTGTATTCCATAATGCAAAGACCCAAAACGATCTTAATGAGGTTGCGCCTGGTGATTACACCATACAAGCCAACCAGAAACAGCAAAAAGCACAATAAAAACAATGTCATTTGTCTTCCTCCTTTAGTATTACGAATGCCAGGAAAATGGTGAACAATGCTGCCGCGACTTCAATGCCCACAAAAAAGTTAAACAATGGAATTACACCGGCACTCAGCAATTCGCCAACGGTTCCCAAAGGCAAATAATTTTTAAAAAAAACTGAGGGGATCATGAACATGCCCAGGGATCCAAAAAGCAGAAACATGAAAAGTGCAATATTTTCGAGCTGCGACGAATCCTCTTTTGTAGCACGCAGGTGCATTACGTCGTCGCCATAAGCAAGAATAAGCAGTATAAATGCACCAGCAATGATCGTTCCTCCGGCAAATCCTCCACCTGGTGTAAGATGCCCGTGAGTGATGATATAAGCGCCAAATAGCACAATTATCCCCACCAGTATCTGGGTTGTTTTTTTGACGATGATGGTCATTCCTTTATCACTTTGCATGCTATTTCCTCCCCTTTATTCGCAAAATTGTTAAGATGCCAACCACTGCCGATATTAAAATTGTGGCTTCGCCAAGCGTGTCATAACCCCTGAAATCGAAAAGAATACCCGTTACAAGGTTGGCACTTCCGGTAAGTTCGGCACCCTGCTCCACATACACCTGCGACATGCGCATTTCATGCACGCCAAAAGCATCCAGTCCAGCCGTTGACAGAATGAAATAGTAAACCAGGCCAATTCCGAGAAGCGTGGCTCCGGAAATATAAATCAACTGGTGCAGATTTACATACCTGACGCCTTCTAACTTAATGGTGGCACCTTCCTGCAGGTCTTCTTTACTGCTGTTACGGATCACTGCAATCATGATTATCAGTGTAATGATTTCAACCACAATCTGCACAATTGCCAGGTCAGGTGCTTTCAGGAATAGAAAAATGATTACGAGGCCAAAGCCCACGATACCGTAGGATACAATGGCCGAAAGCAGGTCGCTGGCATGCAGGGTGTAAATGGATCCGGCAATCATAAGAATAAGTAAAACGCTTATAATATATTCCATGGCTATGCTTTAAATAAAAATTATCATCATTATAAGTAATCCTGCGATGATCCAAATAGCATACACGGGAAGTATTCCGGTATGCAGTGAACTCAGTCCCTTGCTGAATCCCAGCACAATGCTTTTTGAAATATCATAAATGTCGAACCATTTTTTTCCGGCCTTGCGGTACATCCATGCAAAGAACCCGGCCTGGCTAATGGTTTTGTAATATTCAAGTGCGGGAAATCCCGTGTCTTTTATAGCCTTTTCCCCCAGGATAAAATTGTCTTCAACGCGTACTTTGTGGATATTGCCGATCCAATAGATCAACCAGCCCAGCACAATGGAAATCAACACCAGCAATCCCAGGTAGGATGACTGGAAAAGCCCAAAGTATTCAAAATCACCGGTAATGGGCATGATCAGTTTAGGTATGACCCATGAAGTGGCAAACACACCGAAGGCAATGCAGAGCAAGGCTAAGAAAATCTGTGGCGCCCATAACACGGGCGATACCTTATGCAGGCTCATATAGGTTTCCTTAATACGACCCCAGAAAATCCCGCTGATAAACTTGATAAAACTGGCCAGCGTTAGCGCTGAGCCAAACACTGCCAATCCCAGCCACACCATCCACAATTGGTTGGCTACGCCGGGTTGTGTTCCGAACTCAACAATACCCTGATAGATCAGCCATTTTGATGCGAACCCGTTCAGCGGCGGTATGCCTGAGATGGAAAGTGCGAATATTAAAGCTGCAAAAAAAGTAAAAGGCATAGCCCGCGAAAGCCCGCCCAGGTCTTCGATGTTTTCCTTGCCGGTCATGCGATCAACAGCGCCGGCACTCAGGAATAAACCGCTTTTATAAAGGGCATGGTTGATCATGTGGAACAAACCACCAGCAATTCCAAGCGGAGTTCCCAGGGCAAGCCCCATAACCATATAACCTACCTGCGAAACGGCATGATATCCTAAAAGACGTTTGTAATTATGCTGAATCAATGCCATCAGCACAGCAATAATGATGGTCAGCACACCAATAATGACAAGTGTGAGTGTGAGCCATTGGTTCAACACAAACATATCGTTGCAGATGCGGGCCAGGAAATATATGCCCAGCAACTTATCCAGCGATGCCGGCAAATAAGCCGATGAACTCGCCGGCGCATGTTGTGCATAATCCGGAACCCAGGTATGGAATGGGAAAGCGCCTGCTTTGGTAAACGCGCCGATGAGTAGGCACAAAAATGCCACAATCTGCAAAACATTCATGGTAGGAACGCTGATGGTGGAAATCTGCATGGCATAGTTCATTTTCCAAAGCAGGGCAATGCCAAGTATCATGATCCCGTCGGATGCGCCGATCATGATAAATGTTTTTTTGGCAGTAGATGCAGCAGCGTCAGTATTTCCTTTGATAAGCATGTAAAGCGTATAGCCCAGCACACCCCAGAAAAAGACAAAGATCAGCAGATTGTCGGCCATGATGGCGCCGGCAGCGCTGCCTATAGTGATCAGAAAATGAGGATAGTATTGCCTCGGCATCTTGCGAACCGAGATATAAACAACGGAATAGATCAGGATCAGCAGTGCAAAAAGGCTGGAAAACAATACCACCAGGCGGCTTAATCCATCCAGGTGCAGGGTCATAAAATTGGATGAAACTCTCAGCAGGTTGTATATGGTTGGGTGATCGCGGAAATATCCTTGCCCCAATCCAAATCGGAACAGCTGATTCTCCATACCAAATACCACAAAGGCACAATAAAGCACAACAATTGCCACCAGCACTGAAACGATGGACTTGAACCGTATGAATTTTTCCGGCACAAAAAATAGCACAATGCCAGCAAAAATCGGTAACAGTATGATTAAATGCAACTCGTTCATGGGTTTATAGTTTGCGTTTCAATTCTTCGGTGCGTTTCTGCGAAAGCCTTATCAGATCGTTTCCATCCATGATTCTCTTTTTACTGTAAGCATCGTAGGCAAAGGCCATGCGCTCAGTGCAGCAATAGCATGGGTCAACAGCAGCCAGCGCCAGTGTAGCATCAGAAATGTTTTGACCAATGCAGGACTTTTTAAACGTGGCAATGTTTACATAACTCGGTGCGCGTATTTTATGGCGAACCGGGGAGTTCGAACCATCGGATTTCACAAAGTGAAATACTTCACCGCGTGGCGCTTCGGCTCGACCACATCCCTCACCATCAGGAATATTTTTTACTTTGGCGCTAATATCACCTTCAGGTAGTTTTTCCATCGCGGTCAATGATTGCTCAATAATTTTAATGGATTCGTACATTTCAAGGAACCTGACAGCAGCTTTGGCAAATACATCACCTTCTTCGGCGGTAATCACTTTCCAGTCGAGCATGCCATAGGCGGCATAAGGATCATCTTTGCGAATATCAATCGCCAGACCCGATGCACGTGCAGTAGGCCCAACGGCACAAAAATCAATAATATCCTGTTTTGTCAATATTCCAACGCCCTTGGTTCTTGCATGAATGACCGGGTCGTCAAGCACAGCACCGAGCAACAGATCAACCTTGGGTTTCAAACCAGCCAACACTTTGCGGATGGCGGGGAATTTATCGTTGGGAATATCGCGCCTTACCCCGCCAATCTTAAACATGGCGTAAGAGTTGCGGTTGCCGGTGATCATTTCGAAAAGGTCAAGTACGGGTTCACGGTATTTCCATGTCCACATAAAAACGGTGTTGTAGCCAATAAAATGGCCGGCCAGCCCTACCCAAAGCAGATGGCTGTGCAGGCGTTCCAACTCGCCGATGATGCAGCGGATATAATTGGCACGGTCGGGAACTTTTACATGCGATAACTCTTCCATGGCGTTGGCATAGGCAAAAGGATGTGAAGTGGAGCAAATGCCGCAAATGCGTTCCACCACAAAGAAAACCTGTTCAAAAGTCTTGCTTTCGTTGATCTTTTCAATGCCGCGGTGGTTGTAGCCTGTTTCCCAGTCAATGTCCACAACGGTTTCGCCATCGCAGTAAAGCTTGAACAATTCAGGCTCTTCCTGCAGCGGGTGATAGGGTCCGACCGGTATGACTGTTTTCATAATTGCTTCTGTTTTACAGTTTTCTTAGCGTAGGGGAAAGCCTTGTCTTCCCAGTTACCATTTGAGATCAATGGAACCAGGTTGGGGTGGTTCAGGAATTTGATGCCAAAAAGTTCATGCATTTCCCTTTCGATCCAATCGGCTGCTACGAACAGTGGAACCAATGATTCTATTTCCGGCTTTTCTTTAGGCAGGAATACCTTGAGGTTCAGCATTAAGCCGCTGTCATCTTTACTGAAATGATACACGATCTCGAATTTATCGCTATTGTCCATGGCCGAGGCAATGATGAACCTTGCACGGTGCTCCTTAAAAAGGTAAGTAGCCAGTTTAGGGAGCCCTTCTTTTTTCACCTGAAGCGTTACACGGTTCTTGAACCTGATATACACTTGTTGTATATCGTTCTTGAACTTGAATTTCAGTAGTTCTATGAGTTCCTGGTTATCCATGGTTGTCGTTTAGTTTTTATTTAAAAAGTTCACAATTCCGGCCAGGATGGCTTCGGGTTTTGGCGGACAGCCCGGGATGTAAACATCTACCGGAATGATCTTATCCACAGGCCCGGCAAAGGTGTTTCCTTCGGCGAAGATGCCGCCGGTGCAACCACAAGCGCCGATTGCTACAACTACAATGGGTTTGGGTGCTTGTTTGTAAATTTCTAGCAGTCGGCTGCGACATTTGGCGTTAATGCTGCCGTTTACGAGCAGCACATCGGCGTGGCGCACACTACCTACCAGCACCATCCCAAAACGCTCCACATCGTAGCGGGGTGTGAGGCAGTCGAGAATTTCGATGTCACAATTGTTGCAGGATGCTCCACCAAAATGGAACAACCATAACGATTTCTTAAAACAATGTTCTTTAAATCCCACGTGTATAGAGTTTTAAAGTCCTAAATAATGTAACACAATAGCCGCAATCACTAGCAAATTCATCCAGACAAAGAAAAACCGCATCGCCTGTTTAATAGTCAGCCGCGGATTAGTATTTCTGACAAGCGTTACCAGCAACACAACCAGCAAAATCTTCAGCACGGCCCAGAGGATGCCCCAACCTTCCAGGTTAAAACCACCGAGTAACAGCACTGCTGCGAGGACCGGCAACACAAGGATTAAAAAATATTTCGAGAGTTTGATAAAAGCCAGTGGCGGACCGGAATACTCTATCAGGAAGCCGGATGCAATTTCTGTTTCGGCTTCGGCGGCATCAAAAGGTACGAAACCCAGTTTGGCCTGTATACACATGAGTAGTGCAATGAATAAAAGTACACCTGAAATACTGCCAATAAATGCTCCGTCGCTTTGCTGTGCAGCCATGATGCCGGCAATATCAATCGCAAAATCAGATTTGAGGATGATGGCTGCAATTATTAGCAGGAAACTCAGCTCATAAGCGATGATCAACTTCATTTCACGTGACGCGCCCAGCGAAGCCAGCGGGTTGCCGCTTGCCATCGCACCCATAATATAAGTAAGCGATGGTATGGCCAGTACATAAAAGATCACAATAAGATCGCCCCGGAATCCGCCCGAAACGCCGAATGCGGGCAATACGATCAGCAAACCGGCTATGGCTGCCCCGGCAGCGGAAAAGATGGGCGCTGAAAGAAAAGTCATCCGGCTGGCATTGCGCGGCAGTATGGTTTCCTTGCTCATCAGCTTCACAAAATCATAGAGCGGTTGCAGCATCGGCGGCCCTTTGCGGAATTGCACCCAGGCTGTAATCTTGCGGTCGAACCAGGATAAAAAACCACCGGCAACCAGCAGGAAAAGCAGGCCGGGGAAGAGGAGTATGTGTAAGAGGTTTGTCATTTACTTGAGTTTTTCCCATGCATATTCTTTTACCACTACCTTGTCGTTGAGTTCGAAAATATATTTTGATTCGTCGGGTTCCTGTTCTGTTAATGTGAGTGCGTGTTTGGGGCAGGTTTCCATGCACCTTAGCGAAGAGGCCATCTCGTCAAAATTGCATAGGTCGCATTTGGGCGCTTTGAAATCGAAAAATTGGGTCATCAGCGTGCCAAACGGACAAATGGCCACACACGACTTGCAGGCTATGCAGAGGTTCAGCGCTCTTTCTATTATCCCTTCTTTGTTGCGCTCCAGCGCTTCGGCAGGGCAAACCTCTATGCAAGGCGCATCCTGGCAACGGCGGCAGGTGAACTGAAACGAGGCCGTTTCAAGAAGGCTTTTCAGTCCCCGGTTCACAGGATGGTGATCATACACACATTCCACAGTGCATTCTTCGCACTCCCTGCACTTGGTCATATCTATGAAAAGCTTCTTTGCCATGAAACTCATTTTTTAATGTTACCAGATATCCGGCTGGTCTTTTATTTCGTCGTAGGTGAAAACTGGCCCGTCTTTGCACACAAAGTACTCGCCCATCATGCAGTGCCCGCATTTGCCCAGGCCGCACGACATATTTTTCTCCATCGAAAGGTAAATATCTTTTTCCGAGAAGCCCATGTCGAGCAATTTGAAGGTTCCATGCTTCATCATCACCGGCGGACCGCAAACCACTGCAATAGCGTTCGGAATATCCACCTTTACTTTATCCAACAATACTGTTGCAACCCCGACGCTTTCGTCCCAATCATCCGTTGTTTCGTCAACCGTGCGATATGCTTCGAAATTATCAATGCTGTTGAGGTAGCTGAAAAGCGGCTTGTAAATGCAATCCTGTGGACTTTTTGAACCGTAAGCCAAGATCACTTTTTTGATCTTATCCTTGTATTCAATCAATGTGTAAAGCAGTGAGCGTATGGGAGCAAGGCCACAACCGCCGCCCAGTATTAGTACCTCCTTGCCGAAAAATTCTTCCACAGGATAACCTCGCCCGAAAGGCCCGCGTACACCAAGCACCTCACCCACGGGCAACTCGTGCATGAGGCCGGTAACGTAGCCGGCTTTCATAATGGTGACTTCAAAGCGGTCTTTTACAAAAGGTGAAGAAGATGGGGTGAATGGCGCCTCTCCGATTCCGTCCAGTGTTAGTTCTATAAACTCCCCCGTTTTGAACGAGAATTCAGTTTCAGGCACCATGACAAGGGTCTTGATGAGCGGCGATTCCTCGATGACTTTCTCGAGCCGGGCCTTGAATGGTTTGTATATGTTATTGTTTGCTGACAACTTATTTATATTAATTACCTGGTGATCTCAATAAAAAGTTCGTTTTTGTTGATCCTGCCGATGCAGGCCTCAATACAGCGCCCGCAACCCGTGCATGCTAACGCATCAAATTTCTCCGGCCTGAACACATATTTACAGAAATAGCGGTTGCTGAACCTGATGTGATGCTGGCGGTGCGGGTCTTCGCCGCCGGCCACACGCTGGAAACCGGGATACTGGCAGGCATCCATTTGTTTCACTTTTTCGAACCCGGGCCTGTCAATCAGCAGAAAGCATGTGCAGGTAGGACAGATGGTGGCGCAGGCGCCGCAGGAAACGCAGGTTTTGGCGTATTTCTCCCAGATTTCTTCACCGGCATTTTTAACAGCGCTGGTGGTTTCCTGGTAATTGGGAAGTTGCTTGTTGGCCTTGTCAATGGCTGATTTAACCTCACGGCGCTTTTGAAGCAATGTTTCTGGCAAACTATTTCCGGCAGCCTGGAATTCGGCAACACCTTTAATGCTTTCCAGTAACCTCTCTCCCTTTTCTGTGTGAACCTCGAGCAGTACTTTGCCATCAATAACGCTTATAAGGATGTCCTGGTTTTTTTCCGGAACCGGATTGATCCCATAGCTTGTGCAGTGGCAATGTTCCAGCGAGGAATGGCAATCGGTTCCGATGAGGATCAACTTTTCACGGCGCAACTTATAGTAAGGGTCAATAAGATCGGAGTTCAGGTAGAATTTGTCAAGCAGGTCGAGCGCCCAGAGGTCGCAGGCAGGAGTGCCGATCACCACCAGGGGTCGAACGATATCGGGTTCGAGTACTACATTTTCCTTTACGGGCAAGAGAAAAAGCTTGAGGGGTGAAACCGGCTTGGGTTCATTATAAACGATGGAGCGAATTTTTTCAACGGTGATGGGTTCATAATCCATGCTGCCCCAGCGTTTCACAGGGGCATATACGGTGTGGGAACCAAGCATGGCGCCGATGGCTTTTTGCCATGCTTCGGCGGTAAGCTCGTAATGTTTTACCAGTACTTCCGGTTCGGGCAGGTTGTTCATAGGCTGCATTCAAAACGATGCGGCAATAATAAAATGGGCAGCCTGGGGAGACAATGATAATGGTCATGATAAAAAATGATTTTTATCAGGTTTTGGGTAGGGAAACACCCCGACGAGTTTATTGATAAAGCTTTGCCATCCTTTGCAAGCCCTTTTTATCCAGAATAAAAATTTTCCGCCCTTTTACTGCCACCATTTTTTCTTCTTTGAATTCGCTGAGTAATCTGATTACGGTTTCGTTGGCGGTTCCTACCATGTTGGCAAGGTCTTCGCGGGTAAGACTGATGATGGTGTTGGGGCAGCCATCGCTGTGGAAAACGTCATTGAGGGTGAGTAATGCTTCAGCCAGGCGCTCCCGCACAGGTTTTTGAGCCATGGAGGTGATTTTCTGCTCGGCTTCTTCCAGCAGTTTGCTGAGTGTTATCATAATACGGGTGGAAATTTCCGGGTAGCGGATGGTAGTCTGAAAGAACTTTCTTTTGTTTACAAAGCATACTATTGAATCATCAATTGTGGTTGCTGAGTTGGCATAATTCCGCCCGGAAATCAGGGACCGCAAACCAAGCAAATCACCTGCCTGCGCAATTCTGACAATTTGTTCCTTGCCCTCAATCCCCAGCTTGCTGATTTTGATCCTGCCCGAGTGAATGCAGTAAATACCCAGTGGCCGCTTGCCTTCGTAAAAAATCACCTGTCCTTTTTTATAGAAATAGCAGGTTTTTTTATGCCACAGGTCTCTAAGATCGCAAGGGTCCAGACTGTTAAAATATGAACCTTTGTGAACCGGACAATCCTGACATTTGATATCTACTAACATGGCAGTACGGTTTGGCGTACGAAAAGCCCCGTTAAAGAAATGTTTCAGCGAACCAGGAGTTTGAAAATGAGTTTGGCCAGGTAGCAGGAATGAAAAAGTGGCGAAATATACGAATAATTTTAGTTTGTGCTATCTTTGGGTGATTTTGTTAAGAACCGATTACTGAAACCGGCTTATAAAAATTACAAAACCAAAATGAACCACCCTCCCACAACAACCCCCGCCTCCCTCATCACAGTTAAAGGCCTTGTTCAGGGTGTAGGGTTCCGTCCTTATGTTTACCGGCTTGCAACACGAATGGGATTTCACGGGTGGGTAGAGAACCGTACCGACGGCGTGTTGATTCTTTTACAGGAAAATGGAGTGTCTGTTCAGAAGTTTTTGGAAGCGCTTATAAACGAAGCGCCTGCCGCTTCCGATATTGAATCTGTTTCGGTTGAGCCGGTTTCGTGCGAACCTAAGCAAAGTTTTGAGATCACTAAAAGCAGGGAAACATCATTAGGAATTACCGAGATCAGCCCTGATATTGCCCTTTGTGAGGATTGCCTGAGGGATATGAAAACACAAGCTCACCGCATCGCCTATCCCCTGATTAACTGCACCCATTGCGGCCCCAGGTTTTCAATTATTAAAGATTTACCTTACGATCGCCCCAAGACCACCATGTCTCCTTTTGCAATGTGCAAGTTTTGTGAGTCAGAGTACAGGAACATTCTTGATCGCCGCTTTCATGCCCAGCCAGTGGCTTGTAACCATTGCGGACCGGTTTACCGGATTGCTGAAACCGGCAAGCCACCCAGAAATATTAATATCAGTGAGTTATTATTGGAGGCGAAATCTTTAATCGCAGGCGGTGAAATCATTGCGTTAAAAGGAACCGGCGGTTATCAGCTTATCTGCGATGCCATGAATGAGAATGCAGTGAATCAAATCAGGGTTCGCAAGAAAAGAGATGGAAAGCCACTGGCAGTTATGTTCAGTGATCTGGCTGTGCTAAAAAAATATGCCTATATTGGAGAAACTGAGAAAAACCTGTTGGGATCCTGGCAAAGGCCGATTGTTCTTTTGCGCTCAAAAAAGAAGTTATCAGCTGCTATAAATAATGGGCTCGACACTATTGGCGCTATTTTACCTTATATGCCTATCCACTTCCTGCTTTTTGAAGTGCTGCAAACCCCGGCCATTGTGTTTACCAGTGGAAATATTTCGGATGAACCCGTTGTGATTGATGATTCAGAAGCCAAACATCAATTAACTTCCATCACCAATACTTTTGTAACCTACAATCGTGATATATACAACCGGGTGGATGATTCGCTTGTGAAAGTGATCAGCGATAGGCCTGTAATGATAAGACGTTCGCGCGGTTTTGTTCCGAAACCGGTTAAATTGAATCTTGATGCTGAAGGGATTCTGGCCGTTGGTGCAGAGCTGAAAAACACGTTTTGCATTGGCAAAGGCAATCAGGCCATCATGAGTCAGCATATAGGCGACCTGAAAAACATGGAAACCTATGCGTTTTTTACAGAAAGTATCAAGCGGTTCAAGCGCCTTT
Organism: Bacteroidales bacterium; assembly: GCA_014860575.1. Classification (NCBI taxonomy): domain Bacteria; kingdom Pseudomonadati; phylum Bacteroidota; class Bacteroidia; order Bacteroidales; species Bacteroidales bacterium. The sequence goes on along the minus strand of JACZJK010000011.1, from coordinate 78,679 downwards.
TCCGGTTCGAACCAACCCTGGTTGCTGCAGACCTGCATCCCGATTATTTATCCACGCAGTTTGCCGGATCACTTAGCCTGCCCGTAGTACATGTGCAGCATCATCATGCACATATTGCGTCCTGCATGGCAGAGCATCAGCTTGATGAGCCTGTTATCGGTCTCAGCTTCGATGGAACAGGTTTGGGTGTTGATGGCAACATCTGGGGCAGTGAAGTAATGATTGCTGACCTTGTTCAGTACAAACGTTTTTCTCATATGGCCTACATACCTTTACCAGGCGGTGATAAAGCCATTGAGGAACCCTGGCGCATTGCACTGGCTTTGCTTTACCAGGCTTTCGGAAAGGACTGTATTGCTTACGCCGGGAAATTATTTCCTTCGGTTCCGCTTTTGCAATTTAAATTGATTTCAGAGGCTTTGCAAAAAAACATAAACATTGCATATTCATGCGGACTCGGACGGCTCTTTGATGCGGTGGCAGCCCTCACAGGGCTATGTATTTCGCCTGCTTTCGAAGCCGAAGGCCCCATGCGGCTTGAGGCGCTGGCTGATAAAAAAATTAAAGCATCTTATGCTGCAACTATCAGGGAAGGGATATGGCAACTTGAACCCTTGGTTCAGGAATTAATGAAAGACCTTGAAAACAAAAAAGACATTGGCTTTATTTCCGCTAAATTGCACAATGCAGTCGCTGGGTTGGCGATCCAGAGTGTGATAGCTGCAAGTAAAAAATCGGGAATTAGAAAAGTGGTGCTTTCAGGCGGCTCATTCCAGAACAAAATTCTTGCAGAAAAAATTATCAAGTCGTTGGGAATAAAAAACTTTAGTACTTTTATGCATTCGCAGGTGCCGCCCAATGATGGTGGAATTTCACTCGGTCAACTGGCGGTGGCCGCAAAAAGGAGGATGATGTTATGTGTTTAAGTGTTCCCGGAAAAGTAATTTCCATTGAAAACGAAACTGCCCTGGTAGATGTGGGCGGAACAAGCATCAGCGTTGGAATTCAGTTGCTCGAAGAAGTCAGTTTGGGCGATTATGTGTTGATCCATTCGGGTTTTGCCTTGCAACTAATCAGCGAGGAGGATGCACTGGCGCAGTTGGAGTTGGTCAGAGCGATGAAGGGGTGAGGTCGGGAGTCCGAAGTCGGAAGACCGAAGTCGGGAGTTGGTAAACGGTAATCGGTGATCAGTGATCGGTTTTCAGTATTCAGTAATCAGAGAATATACATCCTCATTTGGAACGTTGAACTTGGAACGTCGAACTTGGCACCTGGAACGCCGAACTCTAAAACAACTACAACCATTATAACAATTATAACAACAAACCCCTTCCCGTGAAATTCATCAACGACTTCCGTGATCGTGAACTTTGTGAAACTCTACTGGAGCGGATTCATAAGGAAGCTGTTCGCGAAATCACCATCATGGAAGTTTGTGGTGGCCATACCATGGCTTTGCACCGATTTGGAATTCCGGCGCTATTGCCCAACACCATCACGCTGCTTTCCGGCCCTGGTTGCCCGGTTTGCGTCACAGGCCGGGGCTTTATTGATCATGCTATTGGACTGTCAATGCGCGACCAAACGATGGTTTGTACTTACGGTGATCTGATAAGGGTGCCGGGTTCTGAATCCACCCTGGAAAAAGCACAGGCGGATGGAGCTAATGTCAGGATTGTTTATTCGCCGCTGCAATGCATAGAAATGGCAGCACAAGATCCGGAAACAAACCATGTTTTTTTAGGAATTGGTTTTGAAACCACAGCCCCGGCCAGCGCTGTTGCATTGCAGAAAGCAAACGAACTGGGGTTAAAAAATTTCTTTTTATACAGCGCCCACAAAATCATGCCTCCGGCCATGGCCGCTATTATCCATGAGGGCGTTAAGGTAGATGCCTATCTTTGTCCAGGTCACGTAAGCACCATATCAGGAACAAAAATGTACGAACCCCTTGTTGACCAATTCGGTGTGGGTTGTGTTGTTTCAGGGTTCGAACCACTTGATTTACTGCAGTCCATCCTGATGCTGGTTCAGCAGCAGGAAAATAAAAATGCAGCGGTTGAAATTCAATATACCCGAGCAGTGAAGTCCCAAGGAAATGTGAAAGCACAACAAATACTGAATCAGGTGTTTGAGCCATGTGATGCATGGTGGCGAGGCCTAGGTATTCTTGCAAATAGCGGGTTAAAACCATCAGCAAACTATAAAGGCTTTGATGCATCTGTGGTTTATGGCCTGAGCACAAATGAACCTGCTGATCCGACTGGCTGCCGCTGCGGCGATGTACTCAAAGGCTTACTAAAACCAACGGAATGCAAGCTTTTTAGAAAAACATGTACACCGGCTAACCCAATAGGTGCCTGTATGGTCTCCGCCGAAGGCGCCTGTCAAAGCTTTTTCAGGTATGCAAACTCATGAAAAAATATTATTGGGACATGGCAGCGGTGGAAAACTGATGCATGAGCTGATTGAAAAAGTGTTCCTGAAGCACTTCAATGATCCGGTGCTTTTAGCCCAGGCTGATTCTGCTGTTATGCCAGTCGTTGAAGGCAGGCTTGCTTTTACCACCGATGCTTACGTGGTGCAACCGCTGTTTTTTGCCGGAGGAAACATTGGCAAAATTGCAGTTTGCGGAACGATCAACGATCTTGTTGCTGCCGGCGCTCAACCCCTTTATCTGAGCGTTGCATTTATCATTGAGGAAGGCCTTGAATTCAGCGTGCTTGAAGAGATCGTGCAAACAATGGCCGAAACTGCCAGGTACGCCAGTGTGAGAATTGTTTGCGGCGATACCAAGGTGGTGGGGAGGGGGCAATGTGACAAATTGTTTATCACCACGTCAGGCATAGGGCGGGTTCGAAAAGAACACGAAGATATTGGTTCAGGCAAACACATTCAGCCTGGCGATCATATCATCATCAGCGGAACCCTCGGTGATCATGGCATGGCTGTTCTGGCTGCGCGCAACCAGCTTGGATTTACATCTGATCTGCAATCCGATTGCGCACCACTTAACCTGATGATTCAGCCATTGCTGGATGCCGGCCTGCCAATACATTTCATGCGCGATCCTACCCGCGGGGGTTTTGCTTCAGTGCTGGCAGAAATAGCTGAAAACAAACTTTTCGGAATTGAAATTGATGAAACTATGATCCCCGTTTCCGAACCTGTCCGAGGCATGTGCGAAGTTTATGGATTCGACCCGCTGTATATTGCAAATGAGGGAAAAATCCTGCTTGTAATTCCCCCAAAGGCAACGGATGAGGTTTTGGAATTATTACAAAAATCAGGGCATGGTAAACATGCTGCAATGATCGGTAGAATTGTAGAGGATTACCAGGGAAAGGTAGTAATGAAAACCAATATCGGAGGTAGGAGAATTATTAGTATGTTGGCCGGTGAACAATTGCCAAGGATTTGTTAAATTTACATCCTAATGCACGAACTCTCGGTCGCCACCGGAATTTTTGAAATTGCTGAGAAGACGCTTCTGCAGAATGGAATGAAGAAAATTCATGCTATTCACATTGTCATCGGTGAGTTAACCTGTGTTGACGTAAGTGCATTGCGTTTTTCGCTTGAGTCGGCAGGTAAAGGCTCATCAATTGAAGGTGCGGAAATCGTTATCCATAAGCAAAAAGCAGTTGCTGAATGTCAAATATGTAAAAAGGAGTTTGAACCGATAGGCTTTGTTGCAGAGTGCCCGAAATGCAAAGGTTTTGAAACAAAAATCCTGAAAGGCAGGGAGTTGTTTGTGAAATCAATTGAGGCGGAGTAGAGCCGGAAGTCCGAAGTCAGAAGTCGGAAGTCGGAAGATGGAAATCGGTAATCAGTAATCGGTAGTTGGTATTCAGACTTAGCTTTTGGAAATGGTCTTCAGTATTCGGACTCCGGACTTCTGACCTTATATTCTAAATAGAAGTAATAAGCCTTCAAATTAGCAAAGATCACTCAATAATCACCCAAAACCCCACCACCATGTGCGATACCTGCGGATGCGGAAACCCATCGGAAACCCGGATAATAAAGCCCGGGCAACATCATCATAACCATGTACATGATCACAATCACGAGCATGGGCATGATCATGAACACAATCATGATCACTCTCATGATCACCACCATGAACATGTACGAAGAGAAGTGATCGTGGAACAGGAAATACTAAGCAAAAACCAGCTTCATGCCGAGAGAAATCGCGGTTACTGCAAAGCAAAAGACATTACCGTCCTAAATCTGGTAAGTTCACCCGGTTCGGGAAAAACCACTCTGGTTGAGGAGATCATCAAACAGCTTGGCAAAGATGCCGCCATTTACGTGATCGAAGGCGACCAGCAAAGTACGCTTGATGCCGACCGCATCGCAAAACTGGACGTTCCGGTTTTACAGATAAATACCGGCAGCAGTTGCCACCTCGAGGCTGAAACTGTCGGCCAGGCTGTGAAACAACTTAATCCTAAAGATGGTGCATTGCTCATTATTGAAAATGTTGGCAATCTAATGTGTCCCTCGCTGTTTGATTTAGGTGAAAATTACCGGATCGTTTTATTAAGCACCGCTGAAGGAGAGGACAAACCATTGAAATACCCAAACATGTTTGACACTTCCCATCTGTGTCTTATTACTAAAACAGATCTGCTTCCTTACACCGGATTCGATATGGAGAAAACCAAAAAAAATGCTTTGCTCATCAATCCCCGCATCAAAATATTCGAACTTTCAGCAAAAACAGGTGATGGTTTGGAGCCTTTTATTGACTGGCTGAGGAATTCGGTGACCGGTAATCGGTAATTAGTAATCAGTAATCGGTGATCGGTGGTCAGTAATCAGTTATCAGAAATCCGAAATCGAAAATCGTCAATCCGAAATTCTCAGAGTCCCAGAAACTGCATCGCCAAGCCACTTACCAACAGGGTGAAGCCTGCAATGGCATGCACATATTTTTCAAGGAATACGGTTCTGATGGGTTTTAATCCGGCATAAGCAAATGCTACAATGGTTGTCATGGTTCCAATTGTGGCCGCAGCAAAAACAAGGCTTACTGCCCAGATTCCGGTTGTGCTTTGCATTGCAGCAGGATACATAAGCAGCGGAATCAGAGGCTCGCAGGGGCCTAGCACAAAAATAATGAAAAGAACCCAGGGGGTAATGGATTTCTGTTTTTCGTTCTCGTGGACGTGGGCGTGCCCCTCATAATGTGTATGGTCGTGAGTGTGAATGGTTCCATCTTCGTGGATATGCTTGTGCGTGTGTGACTTGTTGTGCCATGCCCTTCGCAGACCCCAGACCATATAAACCAATCCAAAAGCGATCAGCACCCAAATGGCAATATCACCCCGAAATCCTTCAATAAATTCCAATCTGGTCAGCACTATGCCTGCTGCAATACCGATAAATCCCAGGATCACTGAGCCGGCTACATGGCCGATTCCGCATAGTACCGTTACCAGCATTGTTTTTCGAAATGTCCATTTGCCGGCTTTTGCCATAACAATGAAAGGAAGGTAATGATCGGGTCCGATAAGTGTATGGATGAACCCAATGGACGCGGCTGTTATTAGTAATAGCTGGAGTTCGGGTGTGATCATCGTAAAAATGGGTTAAGTTTCAGGCAGCTAATAACCAAATTCATTAGGTTGAAAAAAATGATTTTTATCAGGTTTTATACGCTTATTAATATGCCCTGATCAAATCATTGACAGATATGATAGATTTTAGGTCATGATTAATTAATCGAATCCGGAATATTCAGGATTATTTAAAACTTTAACAGATTAATTACGGAGCTGTTATTAACTTAACACTGTTAATCAAATAACAAATGATTATCTTTGTCGGCAATTTATTTGCGAAATAAATTAATATTTAAAATTACAACCGGGATTTGATACTCTGATCCAATAATTACACTTTCGATGATAGCGGAAATAGACACAATAATTGAGAAATTTTCTGGTTCCCAACGTGATAACCTTATCCCTATCCTGGAATGCATACAGGAAGAGCAAGGCTATATTTCGGAAGAAGCTATCATCAAGGTCAGCCGCTTCCTGAAGCTGCCGGCGAGTAAAATCTACGGTGTTGCCACTTTTTATGACTATTTCCATTTCGAACCCCGGGCAAAATTCCATATCAAAATATGTAATGGTACAGCTTGCCATGTACTGGGTACCGGAAGTGTACTTGAGGAACTTGAAAACGAACTTAAGATCAGCAACGGACAGATAACACGCGACGGGCTCTTTAGCCTTGAAGTGGTTAGCTGCATTGGTGCCTGCGGTTCAGCGCCGGTGTTAATGATCAACGACAAGTATTTCACCAACCTTTTAGGCAATGACATGAAGCAAATAATTGAAGATTGTAAAAAGAAAATCAAGGAAGCATGAACTCATCAAATTCAGCATCCAAAGAGTGGTTGATACAACGTTTACTACTTGATCCAAATCCCTGGTTCAACGCTGAGGAATCCGAGTTGCTTGCTTTGTTACGTGGTGAGAAGGTAAACAAGCCTACAATATACGTTGGAACGGGAAGTTGCGGTGTGGTTGCAGGTGCGCTTGCCACACGCGATGCAATCAGGCAATTCTTAAACGATCATAATATTGATGCCGAAATTATTGAGGTAGGCTGTATCGGACTTTGCAGCGCCGAACCAATAGTAGATGTACAATTACCTGGCCGCCCGCGAATCTCATTTACCAACGTAGAAGTTCCACAAGTTGAATCAATATTTTCTGACATCTTTCATCATATCATTCCCGGTATAAACATTCTCGGCCAATATCGCGATAGGCTTAAAGAGCCTTGGGTCAACGAAGCATTTATTGATGAACATCCATTTTTTCATAATCAGTTAAGGTTGATCCTCAAAAATTGTGGTTTGATAAATCCTGAAAGCATTGCCAGTTACATTGCCGCTGATGGCTATAAATCGTTTGTTAAAGCAATCACCAATTATACTCCAGAAAAAGTATGCGAAGTTGTTGATAAAAGCGGATTACGTGGGCGTGGCGGCAAGGGCTTTCCGGCAGGTAAAAAATGGAAGATAGCCCGCGAACATAGCAGCGATCAGAAATACCTAATTTGCAATGCCGACGAAAGCGATCCGGGAGCATTCATGGATCGTGCCATCCTTGAGGGTGACCCACATCTCATTATTGAAGGGATAGCAATTGCGGCTTATGCCATTGGTGCCACCAAAGCTTATATTCACATCCGAAAAGAATATGACCTGGCCATGCGCCGGATGACTATCGCATTAAATGAGGCCCGTGATTATGGTTTGCTCGGCAACAATATTTTAGGAAGTGGTGTGAACCTCAACATTATCATTCGGAGTGGTGCAGGGGCATTTGTCTGCGGTGAGGAAACTGCGTTGATCAGCAGCCTGGAAGGTAAGCGCGCAATGCCGCATCACAAACCTCCTTATCCGGCTCAATCGGGCTTATTTGGTAAGCCAACTGTAGTAAACAATGTTGAAACCCTGGCCAATATACCTGTAATTATCAACAAAGGGCCACTATGGTATGCTGAAATTGGCACAGCTTCAAGCAAAGGAACCAAAGTATTTGCAATTTCGGGTAAGGTTGCTAATACAGGCCTGATAGAGGTTGCTATGGGAACCAATCTAAAAAAGATAGTTTTTGAAATTGCAGGTGGAATAGCCAACGGCAAAGCCTTCAAAGCATTGCACCTGGGAGGGCCATCTGGCAACAGCCTTCCGGAGAGTATGCTCAACATGTTGGTTGATTTCGATGAAATGGAAAAACAAGGCGTGATGATGGGCAGTGGGGGCATGGTGGTGTTGGACGAAGACACTTGCATGATTGACACAGCCAGGTATTTTATCGGATTCATGCAGAAAGAAAGCTGTGGGAAATGCATCCCTTGCCGCGAAGGTACACGCAGGATGAACGAAATAATGGAGATTATAACCCGTCGTCCGTTAAAAGAGTCTGGGCATGAAACACTTGGTCGCTTCAAGGGCGTTATGCAACTTGAGGGTCTTGCAGAAGTTATCAAAACTACATCGCTTTGTGGCTTGGGGAAAACGGCGCCAAATCCTTTGCTTAGCACACTCAAATGGTTCAGAGACGAGTATGAGGAACATATTTTCGATCGCAAATGCCGCGCTAATGTTTGCCACGATTTGCGGACATTCTACATTGACGTAGATAAATGTACCGGTTGCACTGCCTGCGAAAGCAAGTGTCCGGTAAATGCAATTTATGGTTCTCCACGAAATCCATATTTCATTATTGACGAAAAATGCACCGGCTGCGGCATCTGCTATGATGTGTGCAAGTTCAGCGCAATTTTCGTGAGATAAGCACCTGAAAAATATGAAACCATGATTTTCGATATAGAAGTCAACAATAAAAGCCTAAAGGCAAAACAAGGCGAAACCATTTTGCAAGCCCTATCGCGAAATGGCATCAAGGTGCCTACGCTATGCTTCATGGAGGGCTTCACACCTACAGGTGCCTGCCGCATGTGCGTGGTTGAAGTGGAAGGCATGGCCGATCTTGCCCCAGCGTGTTCCCATCCGGTTGAGGAGTGGATGAAAATCAGAACCCACTCTCCAAAGGTTATCAAAGCGCGCAAAACCATTGTGGAATTATTGCTATCAAATCATCCTGACGATTGCCTGTATTGCATACGAAATGGTAATTGCGAGCTCCAGAAACTTGCCGAAGAACTTGATGTGCGGGAACGCCGTTTTACCGGAAAGAAGAACAAATTCAATACCGATCCTTCCAGTTCCAGTATCGTGCGTGATCCTGAAAAATGCATTTTGTGTGGACGTTGTGTGAGGGTTTGTGAAGAAATTATTGGTGTTTCGACCCTTGATTTTATTCGTCGTGGAAACCAAACTTTTATTGCAACAGCCATTGACCGGCCCCTGAATTTGTCGAACTGTATTGCCTGCGGGCAATGCCTGATGGTATGTCCGACAGGCGCACTATTTGAAAAGACACATTTCCCGGAGCTTCAGGAATCGCTTCACAATTCTAAACTCCATGTACTAATTCATTACTCACCAACCGTATCTGTTACGCTTGCTGAAGAATTTGGCCTCAAACCCGGAAAAGACATCAATGGACTACTCAATGCAGCGCTAAGAAAAATTGGTTTTCAAAAAGTGTTTGACACATCGTTTGCTGCCGACCTTAATACCATTGAAGCGGTGGACGAATTCATAAAAAGAATTGAAGCCGGCGAAAATCTACCGATGTTTTCAAGCTGCTGCCCTTCGTGGGTGAAATATATTGAGCAATATAACCCGGGGATGTTGAACCACATTTCGTCATGTAAATCGCCACAGCAAATGATGGGTGCAATGATTAAGAGTCATTATGCTCAAAGTAAAGGTATTGCACCTGAAAATATTTATTCGGTTTCAGTAATGCCGTGCACAGCCAAAAAGTTTGAAGCCCAACGCGATGAAATGACTCATAAAGGAATTACGGATGTGGATGCAGTGCTTACAACCCGCGAACTTGCAAAACTGATTCGCCTTAATGGTATTGATATTTATCATAACGAGCCTGAACTTCCTGACATGCCGATGGGAACCAGAAGTTCGGCGGGGAAGTTATATGGCGCAAGTGGTGGAGTTACAGAATCGTTTATCCGAACCTTGCATTTCAGGATCACAGGAAAAGATATGCCAAATTTCAAATTACCTGAAGCAAGGCAGGGAAAAGGACGGAAAGAGTTTAAAATGAAAATCGGAGCGAAGGAATTTGGGTTCGCAATTATAAGTGGTATGGCCAACGTAAAGGAACTGATGGCTGAAATAGAGACCGGCAAAAATGATGTTCATTTCGTGGAAGTTATGGCATGCCCTGGCGGCTGTGTGAATGGGGGAGGACAGCCAATACCTGCTGATCCTGCTTCGGTAAAAGCCCGGGCAAAAGCTTTGTATGATATTGACGAAAAAGATTCAATTAAAGCCGCTCATAAAAACCCTATGGTTGCTGATCTATATCATGCTTTCCTCAATGAACCCGGATGTGAAATTTGTAAATCTCTGCTTCATACAGCATATCGCAAAAGGGAGGTGCTTTTATAAGTTCAAATTCCAAATGCCAAATTCAAAATTCCAAGAAATCCCTAAATCTGAAATCGCAAATCGCAAATCGTAAATAAAATTGGCTAAGCAAACCAAAATAGTATATACCATCAAGGAGCGGTGCAGGGTGTGTTACACCTGTGTTAGGGAATGCCCTGCAAAAGCTATTAAAATCATCAATGGCCAGGCCGAAGTATTGGACGAGCGCTGCATCACCTGCGGCAATTGTATAAAGGTGTGCAGCCAGGATGCAAAGGTTTTCAGGATTGATACCGGCGATGTGCTTGAAATAATTGAAAATAACGAACAGGTAATCGCCATGGTTGCTCCAAGTTTCCCGGCTGAGTTTGAAAATATTGATTATAAAGTCCTGGCAGGCATGATACGACAGCTTGGATTCAGCCAGGTTGTGGAAGTATCGTTTGGTGCCGACCTTATAGCGCTGCAATACAAAAAGCTTCTGCATGACACTGAAAACCAATCCAAAATTTCAAGTGATTGCCCTGCAATAGTAACCTTTATTGAGTACTATCATCCGAACCTGGTTCCATACCTCGCTCCGATTGTATCTCCTATGGTTGCCATGGGAAGGGTCTTACGAAAGAAATTTGGCAATCAAATCAAGGTTGTATTCATTGGCCCCTGCATTGCAAAAAAAGACGAATCTTCTGAGATTGATGTTGCTATCACATTCAGGGAATTAAGAGAATTGTTCGAACTCAAAGGCATTAATCCCGAAAATACTGTTCCCTGCGATTTCGATCCGCCTCACAGCGGGAAAGGTGCAGTGTTTCCGATTAGCCGGGGTTTGCTTCAAACCATGGAAATGGAAGAAGACATACTTGAAGGCAATATAATCGTAGCCGAGGGCCGCAGCGCATTTCAGGAAGCGATAAAGGAATTTGAAAGTGGATATATCAAAGACAACCACCTGGAATTGCTTTGCTGCGAGGGCTGTATCATGGGCCCGGGTATGTCGCCTTATCCTTATTTTGCTTCTAACGCCCGCCGCTATCAAAAGCGCAGCAATGTAAGTAAATACGCTGCTGTAAAACTTGAAAACCTTGATAAGGAACAATGGAAAAAGGATATAGAAGAATATTCGAAACTTGATTTCAGCAGAACCTTTACACCATCCGACCGCAGCATGCTACGCCCTTCATGGAAAGAGATTGAATCAGTATTGCAGCACATGGGCAAGTTTTCCGAAAAAGATTACCTCGATTGTGCTGCTTGCGGCTATGAATCCTGCGTTGACCATGCTGTGGCCATCATCAATGGTTTGGCTGAGAATGAAATGTGCCTGCCATTTACGATTGAGAAACTCCATAACTACATACGGGAACTGAATATATCAAACGAAAAATTAGACAATGCCCAGGAAGCCCTGAAACAATCAGAAAAACTTGCAAGTTTAGGGCAGTTGTCTGCCGGAATTGCCCATGAATTGAATAACCCGCTTGGTGTGATCACAATGTACAGCAACATCCTGAAGGATGAAATGCATGACAATAAAATTATTCAGGATGATTTGCAATTGATAGTTGACCAGGCTGACCGCTGTAAGAAGATCGTTGGCGGATTGCTGAATTTTGCCCGTAAGAACCAGGTGAATTTCACTGAATTGGATTTGAATAAACTAATCCAGCATAGTGTTTCTTCAGTAATTATACCATCCAATGTTAACGTGGAAATTAAATTCCTAAAAGATGATCCTATGGCAATGGCCGACAGGGATCAGATGACCCAGGTTTTTTCGAACCTGATTAAAAATTCGATTGATGCTATGCCTGACGGTGGAAATCTTTCAATAGAAATGCAGTCAAAAGGCAGTGATGTGATTTTCAATATTATTGACACTGGCACTGGAATATCAAAAGATAATTTGGGTAAGTTGTTTACACCGTTTTTTACAACCAAGCCAATCGGAAAAGGAACTGGTTTGGGGCTTGCTATAATTTATGGAATTGTGAAAATGCATAAAGGCGATGTAACCGTGAGCTCAAATGCCGATCCGAATGCAGGGCCAACCGGAACAACTTTTAAAATACGATTACCAAGACACCGCATAGAATGAAAATATTAGGGCCGCGATGCATCGTAGAGACGCGATGCATCACGTCTCTACCAAAGAATAAATATACGACGATGAAAAAAATTATCCTGATAGTTGACGACGACATGGACTATCTGTATCAGATGGAGCTTAAGGTTAAAGGATTCGGATTTGAGGTGGTAACAGCCGAAGGACAACAAGAGGCTGAACGCATCATTGAAACCTTCAAGCCTGACCTGGCCATTTTGGATCTGATGATGGAGAATGAGGACAGTGGTTTCATCCTGGCCTACAAAATGAAGCGAAAATACCCTGAAGTGCCGATCATTATTGCTACAGCGGTGACAGCGGAAACTGGAATGACTTTCGACGTTCGCTCCGAGGGCGACCGCCAATGGATTAAAGCCGATCTTTTCCTCGATAAAGGCATACGGGCCGATCAGTTGCACAGGGAGATTAATAAGTTGTTGAAGATATAATGTGATGCAGAGATGCAGTGATACAGTGGTTGATTAGTCAATTGGTTAATTGGTCGATTGGTTGGAGTAGTGGAGTAATGGAGTAATGTAAAGGTGGAGAGGTTAATTGGTTAATTGGTTTGTGTATAGGAGTAGTTGAGTGTTGAAAATAAGTTTGCGAAGAGCAATTCCCCCTTGGTGAAGGGGGTTAGGGGGATTGATTTATTGGTCTTTTGAATTTTGATCTTTGAATTTTGGACTTTGAACTTGGATCTTGGGACTTGGATATTGAGACTTGGAACTTTGAACTTCGGACTTAAATAAGGGCAAATGGCTATACTGAAAGTACTTGTAATTGATGATGAACCCGGAATTCGTTCAGGCATAATGCGTATCCTGAGGGATTTCAAGGTTGATTTTCCATTCATGGATGAGCCAATAGAATATGAGTTGCTCGAAGCAAGTTCAGGTGAAGAAGGTATTGAGATTATTAAGAAAATGAAACCTGATATCATACTTCTTGATAACAAACTTCCTGGAATACAGGGCATTGAGGTATTGGAATGGATTAAAAAATATAATATTGATACGCTGGTCGTCATGATCACTTCTTATGCTTCGCTCGAATTAGCTGTAAAAGCTACGCGGGATGGCGCTCATGATTTCATACCAAAACCATTTACTCCACAGGAACTCCGCGCCTCAATTGAAAATATCAGCAAGCATCTTTTCCTGAAAAGGATGACCCGGCAAATGAAAAAGGAGGGAAAACAGATCAGGTTCCAGTTCCTTTCGGTTCTTTCTCATGAGCTCAAAACCCCGCTCAATGCAATTGAAGGCTACCTTCTGCTTATGCAGGAAAAGCAACTTGGCACCGACCTGAATGCCTATGATGAAATGCTCGAACGCTCACTTGAAAGAATCAAGGGAATGCGCAACCTGATCATGGACATGCTCGATCTGACCAAACTGGAATCGGGCAAGGGGGTCCAGAAAAAAGAAATGGTGGTTCTCAATGATATTGCCCGCAATGCCATTGACATTATGCGACCCTATGCAATACAGAAAGATGTGGATGTTTATCTGAATGCTTCACAAAGAATTAGTTACCTGGCCGATCCCGACGAGATGGATATAATTTTCAATAACCTTATCTCAAATGCCGTAAAGTATAATGTGCAGGGAGGGCGCGTGGATTGCATCATCAGGCAAAACACCGATGAGATTGAAATTTCAGTGAGCGACACCGGCATTGGAATGAAAGCAGAAGAGGTCAATAATATTTTTCAGGATTTTTATCGCATCAAGAACCCGAAAACCAGGAAAATCTCTGGCAGCGGACTGGGACTGTCCATTCTGAAGAAAATTGTTGAACTCTATGAGGGGACTGTTGAAGTGAGCACTATACTTGACAAAGGCAGTGTGTTTACTGTTAAGTTGAAGAAATAGAATGATTTTAGACGTACGATTTACGAATTTTGAATCTTGAATTTTGAATCTGGAATTAAGAACCCAATTGGATTAATTAATATTATATTTTGATGATAGCAACCCGTTTACCTGATAAAACAATTGAGCGCCTGAGCCAATACCGCCGCGTATTGCTGGTGCACCTGGGCCAGGGCAAACAACATATATTTTCTCATGAATTGGCTGCCATGCTTCATATAACTCCCGTGCAGGTAAGGCGCGACATTATGTTGATCGCCCATACCGGAACCCTGCGGCGAGGATACGATGTTCGTGAGCTTGTGAATATGATATCCCGGATCATTGATAGCGATACCGGTGCGAAAGTCATTGTAATGGGTGTTGGATTGCTTGGCAGCGCTATTATAAATTATTTTACTGGCAAGCGCTCAAAGCTTACAATCGTTGGCGCTTTTGATATTGATCCCGATAAAGTGAACCGCGTCTACGCCGGCGTTCCCTGTTACCCGGTTGATAAACTCCGTGAGATTATAAAAGCCGAAGATATTGATATTGCCTTACTTACCGTTCCTCCCTCCGAAGCCGTCAACACAACTGAAAGACTAGTAATGGCTGGTATCAAGGGTATCCTAAATTATACATCCACTCCGGTAAATGTTCCTCCCCATGTTTACCTCGAAGAATATGACATGATCACTTCGCTTGAAAAAGTTGCATACTTCGTAAAAAAGAAAAAGTCTAAATAGTACAGGTTCAATAATTTACTATGAATATCTTTACTAATCTGAACCAAACTCTTCCTATTCAGAACGCAGTTGTGACTACCGGATCATTTGATGGTGTGCATATCGGCCATAAAACTATCCTGAACCGCTTAAACGCTATATCCAGGGAGATTGGTGGTGAATCTACGCTGATTACATTCCATCCGCATCCCCGAAAAATCCTGTATCCCGATACCGCTGGCAAAGAGCTTAGGCTGATAAGTTCACAACGCGAAAAAATTGAGTTGCTTCGTAAGGTTGGGCTTCAGAATCTGATCGTTATACCGTTCAGTATTGAGTTCTCAAAAATGAGCTCATTGGATTTTATCAGGAATATTTTAGTGAAGAAATTGCATGCACGAACCGTGGTTATTGGGTTTAATCATCATTTTGGCCATAATCGTGAAGGTGATTTCGAACACCTGCATGAGCTAGGCAAACATTACAATTTTCAAGTGGAAGAAATTCCCCAGCAGGATATTGACAACGAAACCGTAAGTTCTACCAAGATACGTGAAGCTATCAGGGAAGGCCGCATCCAGCGCGCCAACGCCTACCTCGATCATCATTATATCATCATTGGAGAATTGTACCGAACAGCAACCATGCTTGATAAAGCCGGTTTACCAATTTATCGTGTGCAAATTGATGAAGACGTAAAGTTGATTCCCGCCGATGGCGTTTACGCAATCAGTGTAAGCAATATTGGTAAATACTATCGTGGCATGCTCAATGTAGCGAACCCACATCAATTGTCGCAACCGAACGGTCAGGAACTCGTGGTTGAACTGCATTTGTTTGACTGCAACGAAGATCTTTCGGGTCAAACGATGATGATATCATTCCATAAGCGCATGCGCGATGAGATGAATTTTGAAAGCGAAAATCAATTGATAACACAGCTAAACAAGGACAAGCAAGAGATTGATGAACTTATATTTTGAAGACCCAAGCCCCAAATCCCAAAATCCGAGTTGGGTATAGGCCTTCATAAAGAGATTTGTCAGATTGTTATAAATTATTCTTTATTAGTAACTTAACAAGTAAGACTATGGTTCAAACCACAAAAAAGTAGATTCAATTCTTGGGACTTGGAATTTGGGGCTTGAGACTTGGGTCTTTTTATGGGATGAAGCTAAAACACCTAACAATTGCCTAATGACAGCGCATTCAACAAACAGCATGAAAGTAACATTCCTGGGAACCGGTACTTCTATCGGTGTTCCGGTAATAGCTTGCAATTGTGTTGTTTGCAAATCAACTGATTTGCGGGATAAACGGTTCAGAACTTCTGCCATGCTCACAATCAATGGACGCAATATTGTAATTGATTGCGGCCCTGATTTTCGAATCCAGATGCTTCGTCACAATGTTGAAGACATTGACGCCATTGTTTTCACACACGGCCACCGCGACCACATCGCAGGCCTCGATGATATCAGGGCTTTCAACTATATCTTAAATAAAAATATTGACGTTTATGGCTCAGCCGAAGTGCTGGAAGCCATCCGCATTGAGTTTCCCTATATATTCACTGAAACCCGCTTTTTCGGGGCGCCGCAACTTATTACACACCTCATTGATATCAAACCGTTTACAGTCAATGATGTGAAATTCACTCCGGTTGAAGTAATGCACAACAAGCTCAGCGTATTTGGATTCAGAATTGGTGATTTCACCTATATTACTGATGCCAGCTATATACCGGTGGAGGAAATGGTAAAAATGAAAGGAACGAAAATTCTTGTTCTCAATGCCTTGAGAAACTCAAGACATGTATCGCATTTTTCCTTAGAGGAAGCGGTTGAAGTTGTTGAAAAACTGATGCCTGAGCGAACCTATCTCACGCATATCAGTCATTTTTTAGGCTTGCATGAAGAAGTTGAACGCAAACTTCCAGCCCATATTCGCCTTGCACACGATAACCTGGTGATAGATATTGATTAATCAGCAATTGAGACTGCCTTAACCCTTATAATTGCGTAATTTTGCACTCATATAACACATATATGTTTCGATACCCACCGATGGCGGGATTAAAATCTTAAATCATCTCATAAAAATGATATTCCAACCCGAAAAATGCAGCATCAAGGATCAGCGGATGAAACCGTTTATTGATCCTGATGAGATCTGGAACCATATCAACAACACCGTTTCAACTAAGGAACGTGTGCGGGAAGTGATTGCCAAATCTATTGATAAAAACCGCCTTACACTTGAAGAAACCGCTGTGTTGATCAACGCCACCGATCCGGAACTTATTGAAGAAATCAAGCAAGGCGCCCGGTCATTGAAAGAGAAAGTGTATGGAAACCGTATCGTTCTTTTTGCGCCCTTGTATGTTGGCAACAAATGCACCAACAACTGCCAGTATTGCGGGTTCAGGTCAACCAATAAAAAAGTAAAGCGCTCCACACTCGACGATCAGCAATTGGTTCAGGAAGTAGAAGCGCTTGAAGAAAACGGGCAAAAGCGGCTGATTCTCGTCTATGGGGAACATCCCGATTATTCGCCTGAATACATTGCTCATACGGTTCGCATTGTATATGGAGTTAAAAAGGGCAATGGTGAGATCCGCAGGGTCAACATCAACGCCGCCCCCCTTGATATTGACGGTTTTCGGGTAATTAAAGATTCCGGTATAGGTACCTACCAGGTTTTCCAGGAAACCTATCATCCTGAAATTTACAAGCTTTACCATTTGGGTGGTGTTAAAAGGAATTTTGAATACAGGCTCACTTCATTGGACCGTGCCCAGGAAGCAGGTCTTGACGATGTTGGCATTGGCGCACTTTTCGGATTGTACGATTGGCGCTATGAAGTGCTTGGCCTGGTTCGCCACACCAATCATCTTGAAGCTTGCTATAACGTTGGGCCGCACACGATTTCCTTTCCAAGGATACAAAATGCTTCGGCGCTGGATATCAGCAAACAATACATCGTTACTGATGAAGAATTTGTGAGGTTGGTGGCCATACTCAGACTTGCCGTTCCTTACACCGGCATGATCCTTACAGCCCGGGAATCCGCCGCGGTTCGAAGGGAAGTGATGCAATTTGGGGTTTCCCAGATTGATGGCGGAACCAAAATTGAAATCGGCAGCTATGCCGAAAAACTGCATTCACAGGATCTTGATAAAGAGCAATTTCAAATCAACGATACACGTTCATTGAGCGAGATCATTGATGAATTACTGGAGCAGGATTATCTTCCTTCATTTTGCACGGCTTGTTACCGTTTAGGGCGAACCGGCGAGCATTTCATGGAGTTCTCTGTTCCGGGATTCATCAAACGCTTTTGCTCACCCAACGCCATTTTGACCCTGGCCGAGTATCTTGAAGATTATGCCCCTGAAGATACCAGGATAAAAGGATGGGAAGTGATTGAAAAGAATATCAAGCAATTGGAAGAAGGAAATAAAGACCATGTGCATGCTGTTAGGGAACGGGTTGAGAAGATCAAACAGGGCGAAAGAGATCTCTATTTTTGATTTACGATTGACGATTTCAGATTTCGGATTGTGGATTTTCTATGTTAGTTTGACGATAATTCAATAAGAAATGAAAGAAAGCAGAATTTTAGGAATATTGATCAGGGATAGGATCAAAGAAAGCGGACGGACACAAGGTGTTCTTACACAATACGCCCATCTGATCCGCTCGCGTCTTGGATTCCATGAAGTCACCACCGACGTATGCAGCCGCACCGGAATAATGATTTTGCAACTCTCGGGCAAAAGCGAAGAATGGGATTTGTTTCAGCAAGAACTTGAGCAAATAGGTGGAGTTGAAGTGAAGGTGATGAGCTTTGTGTATTGACATTTGATATAAAATAATTGCTATGAAAGAAATACGCGTCCTCGGTCTTTTTATAAATGACCGCCTTGAAGCTGCCAAAGAAGTGCAATCGGCGTTAACAAAATTTGGCTGTTCTATCAAAACCCGTCTGGGATTACACGAAGTTGTTGATAATATGTGCAGTACAAGCGGCCTCATCCTGCTCGAACTTACCGACGACAAGGAAGAGGCGTTAAAGCTTGAAAATGAACTTTTAAAGATTGATGGGGTTCAGGTTGAGAAAATGATTTTCCGAACCTAAGGAGACAATTCATTATACCTAACGGTTTATTCATTTTGTTTCAGCTACGGATATCATTTTTTTCTGAAATTATCCAAAGGATATTATAACCGCTTGAAACAAATGATGCAATTTCTTGTTGTTTACCTTTAAAGCTTAAAAATTAAACAATGAGAACTTCTTTGATTATTACTGGGATACTTATTTTTCTTTTTGTAGCATTTCAGACCTGGGCTTCCATGAGCACTAATAAAACTGAACAATACAGCTATACAATATTACAGGATTTTCAAACTTTTGAGGTTCGGAAATATGAAAGTGCGATCTTTGCCAGAACCAGGATAGATGCTGAAACCTATCGTGCCGGCTCCGGCAATGGCTTTAGAACTCTTGCATCTTACATTTTTGGCGGTAACGAACGCAATGAAAGCATTGCCATGACTTCGCCAGTTGCAATGAGCTGGGGCGAAGGTATGGTGATGGAGTTTATGATGCCATCCAAATACTCACTTGAGAACCTTCCGACCCCAAGCCGTACCGATATAGAGATTTATAAAAAACCGGCTGTAATTATGGCTGGATTAAGTTTTGGCGGATTTACTTCAGACCAGAAAATCCAGGAGAAGATTCAGGAACTCAGGTCTTACCTTGAAAAAGAAAACATTGCGCATACCAGCCATTTTCAGTATTTTGGCTACAATCCGCCTTACCAGATGTTTAACCGGCGCAATGATATCGTGGTTGAATTGATTGGCTGGGAATAAGGAGGATCAGAAATGGTTATGGGTTATCAGTAATCGGTAAACGGCTTTTTGTATTGCGAGCCAATCGCTGTAATATATAATACGATTCCTCATTAAAATAACTTGTTAAAAATATCAAACCTTGAAATTTAGAAATGAACAAAACCGCATTAATCACCGGGGCATCAAGTGGCATCGGGCTTGAACTTGTCAAAATCCATGCCCGCCACGGCGACAATCTTGTGCTTGTTGCCCGTAACAAAGTCAAACTTAATGAGCTGAAAAATGAAATTGAGAAGGCACACAAGGTAACTGTACATTTAATCGTCAAGGACTTATCAGTGAAAGATGCTGCCCTTGAGGTTTTTAACGAAGTTCAGAGTCAGGGTATTTCGATTGACTACCTGATCAACAATGCCGGTTTCGGGCACCTGGGCGCTTTTGTTGGAAATCCGTGGGAAAAGGAAGAACAAATGATACAGTTAAACATTACTGCTTTGGTTCATCTCACAAAACTTTTTCTACCTGAAATGATTGCACGTGAAAGCGGAAAAATCATGAATGTTGGTTCGGTAGCTTCTTTTATGCCCGGCCCGTTCATGGCTGTGTATTATGCTACCAAGGCATTTGTCTTAAGCTTTTCCGAAGCCATCAACAACGAAGTTCGTGATAAAGGAGTTTCAGTTACCGCACTCTGTCCCGGGCCAACAGAATCTGGCTTTCAGGATGTAGCCGATATGAAAGGCATCAAGCTGGTTGAGAAGTTTAAAATGCCCTCATCCAAAGAAGTCGCTGAGTTTGGTTACAAGGCCATGATGAAAGGGAAACCTGTTGCCATTCATGGCGTTTTGAACCGCATGATGGTTGCTTCGCTTCGCATTTCACCAAGAAGTATGGTGGTGAAAAGTGTAAGGTGGATACAAGGAAAATGATTTGTTTATTCTGTAAGATCCTGTATTGACCCGTTGTCAGCAGCCGGTTTATTGAAAAGGAACCCTTTGATCTTCCAGTTTTCATTTTCATCTTTTTGCCAATGGGCAATACTGCGTGCTTTGTAAGTCCAGGCCTCACCTTCATTTGATAACCAGTCAACTGTAAATTCTCCCAGTTCTATAGCATCATCGCCTGTTACAGATACTGATAAGATATTGTGCACATATTTACTGCTTTGGCTACCAGAGAACAAGGTGTTATAAAAAGATTCTATTTCTGATCGTCCTTTCAGGGTTCTGAATTCATCCGGAACGTTATAGCCATCTTCAGAAAAAAATGACGCACAGCCTGCAGCATCCTGGGTTTCCCAATGGTTTATAAATGAGTCCCAGTTGTTTCGTATTGCAAGGGTTGCTTCATGCTTTGTATCAGGTTCAGGAAAGCAGGATGAAATAACAAGTATTGATGATAATAGTAAGGTTCTGATTAGGTGTATAGTTCTCATTTGTCTTTTTTTAGTTATACAGTAATATTTTCAGATTTTAAAACAACGAAAGCTTTAACATGTTTAATTCTGCAATCACCTTGTTTCCCTAACAATTTCAACGAATCTGGCTGAGTTTTATTTGAAAGAATTAATTGCACGCTTTGTTTGTTTGTTTAAAACAAAAGACTTAATTTTGCGCCCTCAAATTCAGATAGGACTAATAATATGAAAAAAGACATTCACCCAAAGGATTATAGGCTTGTAGTATTTAAAGACATCTCTAATGAGTATGCTTTTATGAGCCGTTCAACAGTTCAAACCAGGGAAAGCATTGTTTGGGAAGATGGAAAAGAATATCCACTGGTCAAATTAGAGATATCCCATACATCGCATCCGTTTTATACCGGAAAAATGAAACTTATTGATACAGCCGGTCGCGTGGATAAATTCAGGGCCAGGTATGAAAAACACATGCAAAACCGAAACAAGCAGAACAATTAAGATTCAGGTGTTCATAACTTTTTTATAAATAAGCCCTTTTCTAAGAGGGCTTTTTTAATTTTATCTGTCATAACTTTGACGAACCAAAAATTGATGCTGAAATGAACTATATCTTGTTTGACGATGCCCGCCGAAGTAACTTTCTGCCCTTAACGTTTACCCGCCCACTTGCCGATATCCGCTTTGGAATTCTTACTATCAGGGAGAAATGGGAGAAATTCCTTGGCGTGAAAACATCTTCCCTTACAGAGAATTACCTCCGAAAAAAATTCCCTGTCGTTAAGGAACCTGATAATATACTGATCAATGGCGCAATATGTCCAAATACAGAGTTAATAGCTGAAATCAACAAATTGCAACCCAACCAGGCGCTGATAAAAAATGATATAGTTATTGCCATGCGCCTCACTGAGCAAGAGCTCGAAAAATCCGGAACGAATGAAACAAGCAATGTTACAGAATTTCCAACAGAGGTCAACTTTACAGAACTTTTAAACATTTGGGATATTTTTTCAAAAAATGGCATTGCCATTCAGGCTGATTTTGAATTGATAACAAAAGGCCGCAAATCACAAAAGCTTGGATCAGCTGCACACGTTGTGAATCCTGAGAATATTTTTGTTGAAAAAGGTGCCAATATTGGCTTTGCGGTACTTAACGCCAGCAAAGGACCAGTATACATCGGTGAGAATACTGAAGTTATGGAAGGCAGCTTTATCCGTGGGCCTTTTGCACTGTGCGACAACTCAGTAGTTAAGATTGGCGCCAAGATTTATGGCCCGACCACAATTGGACCTCATTCTAAGGTTGGTGGCGAAGTTAATAACTCGGTCATTTTCGGATATTCTAATAAAGCACATGATGGCTTTTTAGGGCATTCCGTTCTGGGTGAGTGGTGCAATCTTGGGGCAGATACCAATACTTCGAACCTAAAAAACACCTACGATACAATAAGATTGTGGAGTTATGCCGAGCAAACATTTGTTGATACAAGTTTACAATTTTGTGGTCTGATCATGGGCGACCACTCAAAATCAGGAATTAATACAATGTTTAATACAGGCACTGTTGTTGGAGTTAGCTCAAACATTTTTGGAGGCAATTTCCAGCGAAACTTTATATCCTCCTTCGCCTGGGGAGGATATTCCGGCTTTACTACCTTCGATGTAAACAAGGCGATCAAAGTTGCAGAAGCAGTTTACCGCCGAAGAAATATGGAACTCTCTGACATTGACAAAGAACTTCTTAAACACGTTTTTAACATCACTTTTAAGTACCGTAAAATTTGAGTGGTTTAACCCAATCCTATCCTGCCCGATGCTGCTTTTTAAATATCCTGCGCCAAAGGGTCAGCCTATCTGCCCTTTTGACCATTTTAATATCATGGCCAAATTTTTGCTAACATGACATTCTATGTTTGAATCACTGATAATCCCAAAAATTTCTGCTATCTCCGATTTGATTGATGAAGGAACCGATTTAATTCCTTTGCTTTCTGCTGAGGATGAAGAGCAAATGCGTGCCGAAGAAATTCCTGAAATACTACCGATATTACCTTTGAGGAATACGGTATTGTTTCCGGGAGTTGTTATACCACTCACAGTCGGTCGCGATAAATCCATTCAACTGATTAAAGATTTTTACAGGGGCAGCCGAGTTATTGGCGCCGTGGCCCAAAAGAATGCAGCCATTGAGGATCCCGGGTTCTCTGACCTATTTAAGGTGGGAACCGTTGCATACATCATAAAACTGCTTCAAATGCCTGATGGTAACACTACAGCTATCATTCAGGGCAAAAAATGTTTCAGGATGGATGTGCAACTTCAGGATGAACCTTACATAAAAGCAAGGGTTTACCCACACGAACCACAAAAGATGTTCAAAGGAAACAGACAATTCAATGCACTGATCAGTTCCCTCAAAGATCTTTCAATCCAGATTATTCAACAATCGCCCAATATTCCATCCGACGCCGCTTTTGCAATAAAAAATATTGAAAGCCCAAGTTTTCTTGTCAATTTCATTTCTTCGAACCTCAATTCCGAAGTGCTCGAGAAGCAAAAGTTACTTGAATCACTTGACCTAAATGATCGCGCCAACAAGGTGTTGGCAATGCTATCGAAAGAGCTTCAGGAAATTGAACTTAAAAATCAAATTCAGAGCCGCGTTAAAACCGAAATTGACAAGCAACAAAGAGACTACCTGCTGCACCAGCAGTTAAAAACAATTCAGGAAGAATTAGGTGGTTCGCCCAATCAGCAAGAACTAAATGATCTCAAGGTAAAGGCATTAGATAAATTGTGGTCGAAAAATGTTGCTGATATATTTGATAAAGAAATGGCCAAGTTGCAGCGTATGAACCCTGCAGCCATGGAATATTCAATGCAAATGAATTATCTTGAGGTGTTGGTTGACCTGCCCTGGGATGAATGCACCAAGGATTTTTTCGATCTCAAACGTGCCCAAAAAGTACTTGATGAAGATCACTACGGTTTGGAAAAGGTAAAGGAACGCATCATTGAATATCTCGCTGTTCTGAAACTAAAAGGTGATATGAAATCGCCAATCCTTTGTCTTGTTGGTCCTCCAGGCGTCGGAAAAACCTCACTCGGAAAATCAATTGCCAGGGCTATTGGAAGAAAATATGTGCGCATGTCGCTGGGTGGATTAAGAGATGAAGCTGAAATTAGAGGCCACCGGAAAACCTACATTGGTGCTATGCCAGGCAGGGTTATCCAAAGCCTGAAAAAAGTGAAATCTTCCAACCCTGTTTTTGTCCTTGATGAAGTAGATAAAGTAATTGGCCTCAACATTAACGGTGATCCGGCTGCCGCCTTGCTTGAGGTTCTTGATCCTGAGCAGAATCAAGCTTTTCACGATAACTATCTCGACATTGATTATGATCTGTCAAGGGTCATGTTTCTTGCCACGGCAAACACCTTGAGTACAATTCATCCTGCGCTGCGCGATAGGATGGAAGTCATAGAAATCAGCGGGTATTTGCTGGAGGAAAAAATTGAGATCGCAATCAGGCATCTTATCCCAAAGCAATTCAGGGAGCATGGTTTAGATATGAAGAAGCTAAAGTTCTCTAAACCAATTCTTAGTAAAATAATTGAAGATTATACAAGGGAATCCGGGGTCAGAAACCTTGAAAGACTCATTGCCAAAGTTATTCGCAACCGTGCAAGGTTCATCATATCAGATGATGCATACAACGTCCGGCTTACAACCGATGATATCAGCGCAATATTGGGACCCGAACAATACCACATAGAAAAGGATCTGCCGAATAATATCGCAGGTGTCGCAACAGGTCTGGCATGGACTTCAGTTGGGGGCCAGATTCTTTTTGTTGAAGTTAGCCTCAGCAGAGGCAAAGGCAACCTTACACTCACCGGCAGTCTTGGCGATATTATGAAAGAGTCTGCTACAATAGCATATGAATATTTAAAATCGCATTCCCGCGATCTGGACCTCGATAACCGGATTTTTGAGAAATGGAATGTGCATATTCACATCCCAGAAGGCGCAACTCCCAAAGACGGCCCTTCCGCCGGGATTACATTGTTCACTTCTTTGGCTTCGGCCTTTACGCAGCGAAAAATAAAAAGCAAAACAGCATTAACCGGTGAAATTACCCTGCGAGGAAAAGTTTTACCGGTAGGAGGGATCAAAGAAAAAATTCTTGCAGCAAAAAGAGCCAGTATTACCGATATAGTACTCTCAGGTGAGAACCGAAAAGATATTGCCGAGATACCCGCACGTTATATTGAGGGTGTGAACTTTCATTATGTGGACAGCATGATTGATGTCATCGAACATGCACTGCTTAAAAGCAAAGTGAGTAAGCCGCTTGATCTTTCTCAGGAATAAAATTTCACGATCTATTTATGAGTAGACATGAAACTAAATGAAAAAAATACTGATAATACTTGGTCATCCGGTTAAAGACACTTTTAGCGATAAGCTTACGCAAGCTTATATTAAAGGAGCAGAACAATCAGGAGCAGATATCAAATACTTAAAACTGAACCAGCTTCGCTTCGACCCCAATTTTAGCAGCGGTTACCGTGGGAACCAGGAGCTTGAGCCGGATCTTGTTACGGCACAGTCGCTTATAAATTGGTCAGAACACATGGTGTTTTTCTACCCAAACTGGTGGTCAACTTTTCCAGCCCTGCTAAAAGGCTTCATTGATCGTACGTTTCTTCCCGGTTTTGCTTTCAGGTATATCAATGGCAGAAATAAGCCACAGAAATTATTAACGGGCAAGTCTGCACGACTAATTGTTACAATGGATAATTCTCCCTGGTACTATAGGTGGGTTCTCAAACAACCCGGGCATCATGCAATGAAAAAAGGCATTCTCCAGTTTTGTGGAATTAATCCTGTACGGATCACAACCATTGGCCCAATTAAAATCTCAACCAACAGGCAAAGGCAAAAGTGGATCAACCTGATTCAAAAGCTAGGGGAGAAGTTGGTTTAGACATTATTTAACCAATTTTGCCGGAGCACACAGCCAACATTAAAGCTTTCATTTTCCTTTATAGATTATTCTAATGAGATATTGCAGCATTTGCCCGGCTAGCAATATTCAAGCTGGTAGTCATATTTAGACTACTTCTTACAAAAACTGTATCGCAACAAGTTTTGTTACGGATGTTAATCATGGATTACATCTGTAAACCTATTTAACACTTAACTTCTAGTATTGCATCTATGCTTACTAAGTTGCTAGAATATAGTATTATAGGAGGTTTTCATTATTTACATTTGTAATCCAAAAATTGCAGAATTGAGTGATTAGCAACTACTGATTACCTTATAAGCTATATACCAGTGTTTTATATAGATAACCTGAAGTATAAGTATTAGGAATAGCTCCCAACATTCTAGCGCCTTTGTATTCTAAAAGTATGAACATAAATTTATGATAAAGAACATTATACACGAACTATTGATAATTATACTATAATAAATAATGGCAATTATCATGAGTTTACTAATGTCAATTGATTATTTATCGAACTTTATCGAATGTTAGTTATCTTTGTAAACACATTTAAATTTTGGAAATGATTGTTAACAGAATCGAAACATTTTTAGCTGAGACCAAAATGAGTCCTTCGATTTTTGCAGATGCTATCGGCGTGCAGAGGGCAACAATTTCGCATATCCTCTCTGGCCGGAATAATCCAAGTCTTGATTTCGTGCAAAAGGTTTTGTCTCGTTTTCCGAATCTCAATCCTGATTGGATCCTTTCCGGCAAAGGTGAAATTTGGCGTGATGCTGACAATAGTGAAGGATCAGAAGAGATGCCTAAGGTTTTGACCAGAAATACTCAAAGTCAGCAACGAGCATTGTTTGACATTCCAGTGGCAAATAAGACTTCTGATCAAGAAGAAGAAAAGAATATCAGAGTTGATGACACTAAGGTTTCTGCTGGCAGGCGGGTTCTACAAAACATGGTAAAACCTGGTTCACTAAAAACTGAAACACCTGTTAATGAAATCCATAGGAAGAAAATTCAAAAGGTGATTGTATTATATACCGATCAAACTTTTGAAGCCTTCACTGAATTCTAAGTGCCTTAGCCGGTTAATAGATAACAGTTTTTGGAGATCGTAAACCCACATGAATAATTCTTCATGCATAGGCGCATAGCTTTGATTCTAAAGAGCAAAGAGATTGGTATGTGATCACCATAACAAACGTTTCATCCGAAACTCTAAACACTCTAAACTTATAAACACTCTAAACCCTCTAAACTTCTAAACTTTGTTAGTATCTCAGCGAGAAATTTTCTGAATAAAAACAGTCTAAAACCGCTCTATCTTTGAGAAAAAAAAACTGCATTCCCTTTGTGCACTTTCATCGCTATCAGAGCCATGAACAGCATTTTCCCTCACTGATTGGCCATATAGATTGCGGATCGTTCCAGCCGGAGCCTTGCTTGGATCAGTCGGGCCAATTAACCTACGGTATTCCTCAACCGCATTTTCTTTTTCAATAATAGCGACAATGATAGGGCCCGATGACATAAATTCAATAAGTGCTTCGTAAAATGGTTTGCCTTCATGTTCAGCATAAAACTCTGATGCCCTTTGCCTGGAAAGGTGGATGAGTTTCATAGCACTGATCCTGAAGCCATTATCCAGGATAATTGAAATGATGTTTCCAGCCCGGGATGTTTCTACCGCACGGGGTTTAATCATAGTAAGAGTTACATTACCTGCCATAATCCAGGGTTTTAATAAGTGTTAAAGCAGAGAAAATTAGCTAAATGATTTATTTTCAAATAACTTTGCAAGTTTAATAAAAAACTCGCAGAAAACAAACTGGTAATTATTTGCGAACCGTTTTCATAAACATTTTATTATTTCCGATGACCCAAAACCACATATTTGATGTAAAGCCCGGCTTACTTGCCGAAAAGATTGCTAACGCCCAGAACATATTAATTACATCGCATCATAATCCGGATGGTGATGCTATTGGATCTTGTCTTGGGCTCTACCACTACCTCGCCGCCATTGGCAAAAAATCTAAAATAGTTATTCCAAACGCTTTCCCTGAGTTCCTTGCATGGATGAAAGGGGCGGAACGGATCATCGTTTTTGATGAGCATCCCAGTAAAGCTTCAAAGATAATTGAAGCAGCTGACCTGGTTTTTAGTCTTGATTATAATTCATTCAGCCGAACTAAATTTTTTGAAAAGCTGCTGGTTGATTCAAAAGCCTATAAAGTTTTGATTGATCATCATTTGTCGCCCGATGAAGGTTTCGATCATATGATTTCGCGCATTGATGTTTCATCCACAGCTGAGCTAGTTTATGAAACCATCGCCAGCCTGGGTCACGAAAAACTCATAACCAAAGAATTGGCCGAATACTTGTTCGTTGGCATTATGACAGATACCGGTTCCTTTAGCTTTTCTTGCAATTATCCTTCAACCTTTCAGCTGGCCGCAATTTTGGTTCAGAAAGGTGTTGATGCAGAACATGTTCACCAACTTGTATATGATACGTATTCGGAGGATCGGATGCGATTATTGGGTTTTTGCCTCAGTGAAAAACTGGTTATATTGAAAGATTACGGCACCGCCTACATTTCTCTGACCAGGCATGAATTGGAAAATTTTCGATTTCAGCCGGGTGATACAGAAGGTGTAGTAAATTATGCATTGTCAGTTAAAAATATTGTTTTTGCGGTACTGTTTACCGAAAAGGAAGATGGAGTTCGAATGTCTTTCAGATCAAAAGGCGATTTTTCAGTGAATGAATTTGCGCGAACCCATTTTAAAGGTGGCGGTCATAAAAATGCTGCCGGCGCTGATTCTGATCATTCTTTAGACGAAACCATTACCCGTTTCGTTGGATTATTACAAGGCTACAAAGAAAGATTGCAGGAGTGCATTTCTATGGAAGAGGCTCAATAATAATTGTTTCAATGAATAAGACTAAGTTAATTATACTTTTTGCTTTCGTCTTTTTTGCTGTGTCTGCTTTATCATGCAAACAGGGAAATGCACCCAAAGAAGCAGTTGATTCAGAAAAGTTAAAGGAATCATTGATAAAAGCCAATATCATTATATCCCAGGTTGAGGAAGAACAAATTAACGACTTTATCGAACGCTATGGCTGGGAGATGCAAACTACCGGTTCAGGACTTCGGTATATGATTTATGAACCTGGGATTGGCGGGAAAGCTGAAAAAGGCAGGGTCGCAACAATAAACTATACACTGCGTTCAATCAGCGGCGATATTATCTACACTTCTGATATTGGTGTCCCGCTGGAATTTGAAATCGGCAATGGAAATGTTGAAAATGGCCTGGAAGAAGCAATTTTATTGATGCAAGTTGGAGACAAGGCCAAAATTATTTTACCTTCGCACCTTGGTTTTGGATTGGCTGGCGATGATCATAAAATCCAGCCAAAAGCTACCCTGATCTATGATATCGAATTTTTAGCAATCAATTAATTATACATTTTATGAACAGTAAAGTTTTATTTGCAAGCCTGACTGCAGGCATGATAGCAATGTTTTTATCATGCTCTGGAGAATACCCCGGATTTAAGAAAACCGAATCAGGCATTTATTACAAAATTCATGTAGACAATGAACAGGGAGAATTGGCTGAGACCGGCGACATTCTCTCCATGCAAATGATCTACAGGACAGAGGACTCCGTTTTGTTCGACACACAAACGAGCAATCAGCCAATGACACTGCCGCTAATGGAAAAGCAGTATGAAGGTGACATTTATGAAGCACTAGCCACACTTAAAGTGGGGGATAGCGCAACATTTATTCTTGATGCCGAAAACTTTTTTCTTAAAACTGCAGGCATGCCACAATTACCCGAATTTATTACATCGGGAAGCAAATTGTACTTTGATGTAAAGTTGATCACCGCACGCTCTGAGGCTGAAATTGAAACCGAAAAAAATCTTCTGATGGATGAGAGGCTGGGACTTGAACCACAGGAACTTGCTGATTACCTTGCAACCAACGAAATTACTGTCGCACCAACCGAATCAGGTTTATATATTATTGAAAAAGAAAAAGGGAGCGGAGCTTCTTTCAAGATTGGCGATAGAATCAAAGCCCATTTCATCATTTCAACAGTTAACGGTTCACAATTATACTCAACCTATGACCAGGGCCAACCAATGGAAGTTGAGATCGGAAAAGATTTCGACAATGATGGAATAACTGAGGCCATTGAGACAATGAAAAAAGGTACAAAAGCCACCGTAATTGTTCCTTCAAACCTGGCATTTGGCCGGGAAGGAAGAGGTGAAATGGTTCCTCCGTATACTACCATGGTTTATGAAGTTGAAATCACTGAACATACAACACAAGAGCAATATCAAAAACAACAGCAACAAAAAGAATTGGAAATGAAGCAACAAGAAGAAGCGAGCCGTACAGGCGAAAAAGCCAACATTCAGAAGTACATGCAGGATAATAATCTTTCAGGTACTCCTACAGCGAGTGGACTTTATTATATCGAACAGGTAAAAGGCACAGGCGCAAAAGCTGAAGCCGGGAAAAAAGTAACCGTGCATTATACCGGCAGACTTTTAGATGGCAGCAAGTTTGATTCTTCAGTAGACCGTGGCGAACCGTTTGAATTTCAACTTGGCATGGGACAGGTAATCAAAGGCTGGGACGAAGGCGTCGCCATGATGAATGTAGGAAGCAAAGCCTTGCTGATTATTCCTTTTGAGATCGCTTATGGCAGTCGCGCTATGGGCGCTGGAATTCCTGCTTACAGCACACTTGTATTTGAAGTAGAACTTCTGGGAGTCGAATAATTGGGTTTTATGATTATGAATGAGTGGGTTGTTTTCGAAGAAAACAACCCGCTCTTTTTTGTGATCTTTAAATTTTCGAGGCTATTAATCGTTCAATGCTGGAAATCAGTATTGAAATATTCAACGGCTTGCTTAGATATTCAGTTGCCCCCAGACTGAAACACCTGGTTTTTTCTTCAGTGCTTTCCATAGCTGACAGCACAACTACCGGTAAATCCTTATAGTTCTCGCTTGCCCTCACTTTTTCCAGGAACCCGAAACCATCTATAACAGGCATGTTTAGATCGGTAATCACTGCACTCGGTATGTTGCCCTCCTCAAGCCATTCCAGGCCTTCTGCTCCGTTTGCTTTCATGACCACAACGAAACTGCCGGCTAACGCTTTTTCTAAATACATCCTGATGATCTTCTCATCCTCCATTACCAGAATGGTCGGCTTCATAATTTTCAGGGTTTGAACAAGCGACAAATGTAAGTAATAATATCAGTGATAGGAATGTTTCCAGATAAGATACTTGCAAAAGGGCAGTAATCACAAGACTTTACGGATGTATTCGCAATTATATAAATTGATAATCTGAGAATATTACAGAAATAAAAGAATCAGGTCACATCAGTTCTTTTTCTCATTCAGGAGGCGCTGATATTCAAACATTTCATCACGTAAGCGGGCGGCTTCAACAAAATCAAGTTCTTTCACGGCTTTTTCCATGCTTTTGCGTGTGCGCTCGATGGTTTTCTTAAGTTCATCGGCTTTCATGTATTGAACCACCGGATCAGCAGCTACACTTACACCATCATTTTCAGCATAGAATTTACCACTGGTTTTATCGTGCGAACCTGCTACAATTGTTTGCCCAATGATTGAAGCAATATTTTTGTGGATCTGAGTTGGAGTAATATTATTTGCTTCGTTGTACGCAAGCTGCTTTTCCCTTTTTCGGGTTGTTTCTGAGATGGTGCGCTTCATAGAATCGGTCATCTTATCGGCATACATAATTACACGGCTATTAAGGTTGCGTGCTGCGCGTCCAGCCGTTTGGGTCAGGGATCGTTCTGAACGCAGAAAACCTTCCTTATCGGCATCAAGAATCGCTACCAGCGATACCTCGGGTAAGTCAAGGCCTTCGCGCAAAAGGTTCACACCAACAATCACATCAATTTCTCCGGTTCGCAGCTTACGCAGAATTTCAACGCGTTCAAGCGTATCAACATCACTGTGAATGTACATGCACTTAATTTTTAAGCGCGAGAGGTATTTTGTGAGCTCTTCGGCCATGCGTTTTGTGAGCGTTGTGACCAGCGTCCTTTCATTCTTCTCAACACGGATGCGGATTTCTTCAAGCAAATCATCAATCTGGTTCAAACTTGGCCTGACCTCAATTTCCGGATCAAGAAGGCCTGTGGGTCTGATTAATTGTTCAACAACAACGCCTCCGCTTTTCTGCAGTTCAAAATCTGCCGGTGTTGCGCTCACATAAATGGTTTGACCCGTAATCTGTTCAAATTCATCAAACATAAGCGGGCGGTTATCCATGGCTGCCGGTAACCGGAAACCATAATCCACCAACACCTGCTTTCGTGAACGGTCGCCACCATACATCGCCCTGATCTGTGGCATTGTTACGTGGCTTTCGTCAATAATGGTGAGAAAATCTTCCGGAAAATAATCGAGAAGACAAAACGGACGCGAACCGGGATTACGGCCATCAAAGTAGCGGGAATAGTTTTCAATTCCAGGGCAATAACCCAATTCGCGCATCATTTCAAGATCGTAAGTTACACGGTCTTCAAGCCGCTTGGCTTCAAGGCCTCTGCCATTTTCCCTGAAGTAATCAATCTGCTTTCTCAAATCGCGTTGGATTCCTAAAAAGGCTTCTTTCATCTTTTCATGCGAGGTCACAAAAATATTGGCAGGGTAAAGCACCATTGCATCAGGCTTATCAAGCTTATGGCCTTGTTCGGGATGGAAGGTTTCGATGCTTTCCACTTCATCGCCCCAGAAAAACAAACGATAGGCATGATCGGCATAAGCGGGATAAATGTCCAGCGTATCGCCGGTTACCCTGAACTGGCCCCTTAAGAATTCTGTTCCCGAACGTGAGTATAAACTATTCACCAGCCGGTGCAAAAGCATATCGCGGCTAATTACATCTCCAGTCTGGATCTCAATTACGTTACTATAAAAATCCTCAGGATTGCCTATTCCATAAATACATGAGACAGAAGAAACCACAATCACATCCCTGCGTCCGCTCAGCAGCGCAGATGTGGCGCTAAGCCTCAGCTTTTCAATTTCATCGTTGATTGAAAGATCTTTTTCAATATAGGTATTGGTTGAGGGTAAGTAAGCCTCTGGTTGATAATAATCATAGTAAGAAACAAAATACTCCACTTTGTTTTCGGGAAAAAACTGTTTGAATTCCCCATAAAGCTGCGCTGCCAGCGTTTTGTTATGGCTGAGTACAAGTGTCGGCCTTTTAATCAGTTGGATTACATTCGCCACGGTAAAGGTTTTTCCGGAACCGGTAACGCCTAACAGCACCTGGGCCGGATCATCACGTTGAAGGCCTTCAACAAGCTGCCTGATGGCATCTGGCTGATCGCCCGTTGGTTTGAACTCAGCGGTTAATTGGAAATCCATGTTTGCATTTTGGTTGAAAGCAAAATTAAAGGTTATCTGTGGATATTCGCATTGTAAATCCAGTGAAGAAATGGAAATATCAACTGCAGTCAAGAAGGCGGACTAAATACACTTTATCAGATTCGTGTTTTAAATACTTGCTTTTTGAGATTTGACTGCTATGTGGATTCGCTGTTGGCGATACATTATTGTAGAAAGAAGTAACCCAACCAATAAAAATACCTCGTAGAGGTTTCACAAATAAAGATATATTCCTTGTTTTGAAAATATTGTTGCTGACTCCTATAATTGATAATACCAGAACTGACAATTTCTTCTTTCTGATGGAATAGGTTCCCCAAGTAATCTAATACGCCAGATTTGTTACTACCGGATAATGATCCGATAGTTTATCTGGTATTTTGCGGTATGAATGGCTCTTAAAAAAAGGATCGTACAAAATATAATCAATACGAAAAGCCGGCAGGAAACCAATATAAGTGTTTCCAAGTCCATTGCCGCTTTCAACAAAAGCATCTTTCAGGTTCCTGGTAAGTTGATTGTAAGCGTAAGAGGAAGGAGTGTCATTCAGATCAGTGCAAATGATTACCGGATAAGGCGAGTTCTCCACAAGTGTTCTGATCTCTTTTGACTGTGTAGCCCTGAGTGATGATGCAAACCTGATTTTTGAGAAAATCTGCCGGTATTTTGCAACAGTTTCTTCCTGTGTGTCAACCTGGCGGGACAGATCATTGATAAAGAGCCGGTCTTCTTCACTCAGACGAATGGACTCAAAGTGAATATTGAAAACCCTGAAAGTATCAGCTTCTACCACAATGTCAGTGATCACAGCAAAATTGTAGATGTTGTTTGTGAAATTGTGGCTGTCTCGATTGACAATAGGATAACGGCTGAAAGTAGCAATACCATACGATCTGCCTTTTGATTTCACCAATGCAAAGGCCGTGTGGAAATAACGAAGGTCATGTGCAATTGCCAATGAATCAGTTGTATTGAAGTCCGGGGTGAGATCGCTATAAAATTCCTGGAAACAAATGAGATCCGGGCTTTCGTTATCAATCATTTCAAAGATTTGATTCCGCGTTTGCACATTCTCAGTATTTACCCACCTGTAACGATCAAAATACCTGACATTGAACGTCATGACCCTGATGCTGTTGGTTTGCTCGGTTGTTTCTTTATCGCTCGTATAATTAATATATGCCCGAACCTGGTTCCAGCCGGCCAGGATCGCAATGAATGAAATTACGAGCCAAACTTTCAGTTTTAACAGCCAAAAAATAACAAACAATATGTTTATCAGCAGGATGGCCGGATAGGCAAATCCAAGAAAGACCACAGGCCAGAATTTATCAGGCCGGATATAAGGAACCGCGTAGCATGACAGCAACAGGATTACCACCACAATATTTAGAACCAGAAAAATGTAGGAAACGAAACTGGTTTTCTTCTTTATATTTTTCTTATTGGCCAAGCTGAGGGTATTTTGACAAAGATACTATGCTCAACGTTGTGGGAGAATATTAATTCAAAATTACTATTGCGCCCAGGGTTCGAAACTAACTCCCATAGATTCTTTATTTGTGTTGCAGTAATGCAGTAATACTGTTTTGGTTGTTTGTAGTTTGTTGTATTGTTATTTTGCCAACCCGCCTGTCCGCGAGGTACGGTTGTTATGCTGTATTGTAATTTGAATTTAAAGGACTAATAGAGTGATGTATTTGATTGCCAACTACCTATTGCCAACTGCTTACCTACCTTCGGCGAGGCAGGCTCATCCCCGAAGGGCTTTTCTCTTAAACATAGAAATATTGGTTTTAATACAACTTCTCTCTCTTCAGCAAATAAGGCAGCAAAATCTGTCGGAAACCTTTTTTGATATCGGCTTCTACAAAGTCAATTCCATATTGGCCGCAGCGCATTTCAAGTTCGCGGCTGAAACGGCTCATGGTTTTCAGGTATTCTGCTCGAACCTCGCTGGGCAGCAGTTTAATATCATCCCCACTTTCGAGGTCAACAAAATGATAAGGCCGGTTGCTGAACTCAAAATCAACTTCAGTGCTGCGATCCGATGTATGAAAAAGAATTACTTCATGCTTGTTGTGCTTCAGGTGCTGCAGGGCTGAAAAAACAACATCTGGATCGCCCTGGCTTTCCATCATATCGCTGAAAATGACCACCAGCGAACGTTTATGCAAGCTCTCGGCAAGTTGGTGGATCACCCTGGCAGCGTCTGTTGACCGCTTTTCCTTTCGCACATTCTCCTTTAAAAGATTTGCCAGGTATGTAAGCAGGAATTTGTGATGCACTGAACTTGAGCGCGGCGTGATATGGGTTTCAAGCGTATCAGAAAAAATGCTTAAGCCAAAGGCATCGCGCTGTTTTTTTAGCAGGTACAGCAATGCTGCAGCAGCATACACTGAGAAAGTTATCTTATCAGGGCTTTCCGGGCTGGGATCGTCAATAAGAGGGTAATACATTGACGATGAGTTATCAATAATGATATGGCATCGCAGGTTAGTTTCTTCCTCAAATCGTTTCACATAAAGCCGGTCGG
Source organism: Bacteroidales bacterium (assembly GCA_014860575.1). Classification (NCBI taxonomy): domain Bacteria; kingdom Pseudomonadati; phylum Bacteroidota; class Bacteroidia; order Bacteroidales; species Bacteroidales bacterium. Next base: position 42,621 of record JACZJK010000011.1, on the reverse strand, counting down.
TGCGACCATACAACTTCCAGTCAATGTGACGTGTAGGCTCACCGCTGTTATAGAGGCGATGCTCTGCAAACTCAACCGAGAAACCATGAAAAGGACTTTTGTGAAGTCCAATAATAAAACCTTCCACCACCTGACGAGCAATAAGTTCGAGGGGTGCAAACTCCTGTAAACGGCTGGTTTCAATATTGTTTGCCACTTGATTTGGGTAAATAAACAGAGCGGGAGTTACTCATTTGAACATCTCCCGCACAACTGTCATTGAGAATTAATTTTTTACAGAAGCTTTTCGAGTTTTGCAGCAAGAACCGATTTTGGAACCGCACCAACTTGTTTGTCAACAATTTCGCCGTTTTTAAGAAAAAGAACGGTAGGTATGTTGCGAACCCCAAAGCGTGCAGTAGTTTGTGGGTTGTTGTCAACATCGAGCTTGCCGATTACAGCCTTGTCTTTGTATTCTGCTGCCATGTCCTCAATATGCGGGGCGATTAAGCGACAGGGGCCACACCATACAGCCCAAAGATCAATTACTACAGGTTTGTCTGATTTGAGAGCTAACTCTTCAAAATTAGCGTCAGTGAATTCTAATGCCATTGCTGATAATATTTAATTTGAATTTAAAAGAATTGCAAAATTAGGCTTTTATTGTGCATGAGCAGGAAAACATAACAGTTTCCTGTCAATTAAGTTTAAATTTTATGCCCTCTTTGACGGCGATTTCTTTAATGAGATCGGCGCATTCTATTTTAAACTTTGGTGCATTCATGTTGATTGCGAGCCTTTCAGTAGCATCATAAACTTTCAGGGTTACTTTGCAATTCCCTTTATGACGTTTGATCAGTTTATACAAGCGTTCAACCTTATGCTCATCAATGGTATCAAGCGAAAGTTCAAGGGTTACTTCTTTCACGAGTTTATCCAGTACTTCTGCCAGCAGGCAAACAAAACTGATTTTCAATTCCAGCCTGTCTTCCTGCTTGTAATGGGTTTGAAGTTTTCCTTTTAAAAACAAAGCGGTTCCTTCATTTAAAAAGTGTTTGTATTTTAAATAATCTTCTGAGAAAAGCATGACGCTGTATTGATCTTCGAAATCTTCAAGCACAAAGGTTGTAAACGGTTTCCCGTTCTTTGCTATTTTATTCACCACAGAAGTTACGATCCCCGCAAAAGCCAGGTCCTTGTTCTTAACGTAGTTGGCTGAATTTTTCAATTCACCGAGGGTAACATTGCAAAAGGTTTCCACCTCGATGCGGTAATCATCCAGCGGATGCCCCGACATGTAAAAGCCTGTGACATCCTTTTCATTTTTCAACTGTTCAATCTTGGTCCAGGGCTCGCAAGCCGGTATTTCAATGTCGGGCATGAGCACAGCCTGGTCTTCGCCGAAAAGGCTTTGTTGTGCAGCATTGCTGCGGGTTTGAAAGTTCCCTGCATAACGAATAATTTTTTCAAGAAAAATGGTGTCCTCTCCTGGTTCGCGATAAAAATACTGGGCGCGGTGTGCATTTTCAAACGCATCAAAAGCGCCCGCCTGGGCAAGGGCTTCAAAACTTCGGCGGTTCACAGTACGTAGATTCACACGTTTGGCCATGTCAAAAATATCTTTGAACGCACCGTTGGCATTGCGTTCTTCAATAATACTTACCACGGCGTTTTCGCCAACACCTTTAATGGCTGCTAGTCCGAACCGGATTTCTCCCTTATCATTTACAGTGAAATCCTCATTACTTTCATTAATGTCCGGGCCCAGCACCTGTATCTGTTGTCTCCGGCACTCATCAATAAAAAAGGTGATTTTCTTTATATCCGAAAGGTTATGGGTGAGCACAGCCGCCATATATTCAGCCGGGTAGTGTGCTTTCATGTAAGCGGTTTGGAAAGCAATAAGCGAGTAAGCGGCTGCATGTGAACGGTTGAAGCCATAGTTGGCAAAATCCTGCATGATGTTAAACAACTTTTCTGCTTCCTGCGATTCATATCCATTTTCGACTGCTCCGCTTATAAAAGCTTCGCGTAGCTGTGGAACTTCATTATGAATTTTTTTACCCATCACCTTGCGAAGGTGATCAGCAAGACCCAACGTAAAGCCTCCAACTTTTTGGGCAATCTGCATGATTTGTTCCTGGTAAACCATGATGCCATAGGTATAGCTGAGAATATCTTCCAGCACCGGCAACAGATAATTGACTGGCTCCCTGCCGTGTTTGCGCTTAATATAGCTATTGATAAAATCCATCGGGCCCGGGCGGTAGAGAGCGTTCATGGCAATAAGATCCTCAAAATGAGTTGGCTTCAGATCGCGCAGATACATGCGCATGCCTTCCGATTCGAACTGGAAAGTACCAACGGTATCGCCCTTGCGGTATAATTCAAATGTGGGTTCATCATCAAGCGGAATACTATCAATATCTATTTGAACGCCATGCCGCTTTTTGATGTTTTTGATGGCATCTTTCATAATAGAAAGTGTTTTCAGACCCAAAAAGTCCATCTTCAACAAGCCGATGTGTTCAATGATTCCGCCCTCGTATTGGGTTACAGGCAATGTGCTGTCCTTAGCGATGCTGAGCGGTACATAATTGATCAGGTCGTCGGGGCCAATGATCACACCACAGGCATGCGTTCCCGTATGGCGGTTCGAACCTTCCAGTGTAAGTGCGTTTTCAATCGTTTTTCTGATCAATATATTTTCGCTTTTCTGCAGTTCTTTAAGTTCAGGAACCATGCTGATAGCCTGGGCAAGCGTAGTTCCCGGCTTTTCAGGAATCAGCTTGGCAATCCTGTCGGCTTCCGGAAGCGGCAGTTCAAGCATGCGGGCGACATCTCTGATAGCAAGCCTGGCTGCCATCGTGCCAAACGTAATTATTTGAGCAACCCTGGCCTCTCCGTATTTTTCAACAACATATTTGAGTACCTTATCCCTGCCTTCATCATCAAAATCAACATCAATATCAGGCATGCTGACGCGTTCGGGGTTCAGGAAACGTTCAAAAAGGAGATTGTAACGGATAGGATCAATCCTTGTGATATTTAAGCAATAAGAAACAATTGAACCAGCAGCTGAGCCTCGCCCGGGGCCAACAAGTACACCCAGTTCATGGGCTTTAGCAATGAAATCATGTACAATCAGGAAATAGCCGCTATACCCCATTGTTTTAATCATGGCTAGCTCATATTCAATGCGTTCCTTGATTACCGGGGTCAGTTCATCATAAATTCTCCTGGCGCCTTCCCATGAAAGGTGAGCAAGATATTCGTCTTCATCGGTAAAGCCTTCCGGTAAAGGATAGTGGGGGAGAAGCAGTTTTTTGCTTTCAAGTACATAGTCCTCAACCTTGTCCACAATCTCCATTGTATTGCTGATCGCTTCCGGAATTTCCGAAAATATTTCAGCCATCACTTCCGGTGATTTCAGAAATTCCTGTCCGGAATAATGGAGCCCGTGGTCATCGTCGCCATCTTTGCCGGTGTTGAGCTTTATCAGAATCTTGTGTGCCTCAAAATCTTTTTCATTGATAAAGTGTACATCATTTGTTGCAATGAGCTTTACTCCGGTTTGTTTTGAAAGCCTGATCAGAACTTCGTTTACCTTCTTTTGCTCCTCCAGCCCATGATCCATGAGTTCAAGATAATAGTCATCGCCAAAAATCTCTTTATATTCTTCAATCAGGCTCAGGGCTTTTTCTTCGCCTATTTTCATGATTGCCTGTGCAAGTTCGCCACCCAGGCAAGCCGAAGAAGCAATCAGGCCTTTGCTGTGCTGCCGAAGTAATTCCTTATCAATGCGTGGCGTATAATAAAAACCATCAATGAATCCTTTTGAGCAAAGGATTGAAAGGTTGCGGTAGCCTTCCATGTTTTTGGCAAGCAATATCAGGTGATGCCCGCTGCGGTCCTGGCGGCCACGTTTATCGAAACGACTGGTTCGCGAAACATAGATCTCGCAACCAATAATAGGCTTGATCCCCTGCTTGATAGCTTTTTCTGAGAATTCGAGAGTGCCATACATATTCCCATGATCAGTGATAGCGAGGGCTTTCATGCCAAGTTCTGATGCGCGTTTTAGCAAGGCCGGTATAGATGCAGCTCCGTCGAGGATAGAGTATTGTGTATGAACGTGAAGATGAGCAAATTCGGGCATTATCATAATATTTACTTTGGTGACAGGTGTTTCGTAAAAGTACATTTTCTGAACCACCCGCAGTTGAATGTTGATAAATTGTTGAAAAGAGATGTACGTATTTTCGTGCGAACCCAAGGCTGCCTGTAGCGCTATCAGCACATTGCCATAATGTGAGATCAAGCTCAAAACTATTAGTTACTTTATTTATCTTTGACGAAATGCAATTTTTTCAGATCATGCAATCATGTTGAAATTGCGTTCAAATGAAATCAATAATCTGCGATCTTAGCCATGTACAATAATCATTTCAAAGCATTTCTGGTAACAGAAAAAGAGAACGGTTCATATACGCAATCAATTACGACCCGAAGGTTTGATGAATTGCCTCAAAATGAGGTTTTGATCAACGTTAAATATTCATCGCTGAATTACAAAGATGCTTTATCAGCCACGGGTCATAAAGGGGTCACAAAAAAATATCCTCACACTCCCGGCATTGATGCTTCAGGTGTTGTGGCTGATTCAGTTGACATCAGGTTCAAACCCGGCGATGAGGTAATCGTTACGGGCTATGATTTGGGCATGAACACATCAGGCGGTTTTGCTGAATATATCTCGGTTCCGGCCGATTGGGTTGTTCCCCTTCCTAATGGTTTGAACCTGAAGGAGGTCATGATGTTCGGCACAGCCGGTTTTACAGCCGCGTACGCCTTGCATAAAATGATTGAATGCGGCCAAACTACTGATTCAGGTCCGGTGCTGGTTACTGGATCAACTGGTGGAGTCGGCAGCCTGGCGGTTGTACTCCTTTCGCATGCCGGCTTTGAAGTAATTGCCGCCACAGGAAAACCTGATGCTCACTCATACCTGAAAAATCTTGGCGCCTCGCAAATCATTGATAGGAGTGAAGTGAATGATAACTCAGGAAAACCGTTGTTGCGCTGGAAATGGGCCGGCGCTATTGATACAGTGGGCGGCAATTTGCTCAGTACCGTTTTGAAGGCTTGCAAAGCCCATGGCAACGTTGCTGCTATGGGCAATGTACTTTCAACAGAAGTGCATACTACTGTATTCCCCTTTATCCTCAACGGCATAAATCTTTTGGGTGTAGATTCCGCCACTTGCCCGATGTCAGTTAGAAAGTTGCTGTGGGAAAAGCTTGCAGGCGAATGGAAACCTGCTAAACTTGAACAAATCGCTATAACTGCAAGTCTTGAATCGTTGAAGGAATACATTCCAAAAATTTTGAGAGGTGGTATGACGGGTAGAATTCTAATAGATTTGTCGCAATGACAAAAGAACAATATCACGGTGCGCTACACCCCTGTGATTCTTTATCATCAGGTACTCCTTTGATATTTTAGCGATTACTTTAACTTGGAAAACTGTGCTTTAGCACATGTGGGTTCTTTTCCGGCACATCATATATTAAATTGACCAGGAGATCACGTAATTTTTCTGTAAACACTTTTTGTGTTGCAGCAGGCGTGATTATTTCCTACCTTTGGGCTTGCTTCTGATGCGTTCATTTTCTTCTGCATTGCAATTACCATCTTATCAAAATAGTAATAACAAAATCGGGAAATCATGAAAAAGTATTTTGTTTTAATCTGCCTGCTTTTCAGCGCTGGTCTGGTATTTCCACAAACCGACAAAGATCTCTTTAAAGAAGACTGCGCTAAAATCAATGAAGTGCTTGATAAATATATCATAGCCAATGAAACTCAGAATATCAGGTTGATTGAAGAGATTTGGGCTATTGATGAAGATATTGAAGCCTTTGGTACTGCTGCCGGTGAGCGTATAAAAGGCTGGGAAGAAATCCGCAAAGTGTTTATTCATCAATTTAATACATTCACTGATACCTATATCTCCGCTCGCAACCGAAGTGTTCATATTGACGACTCTGGTGCATTTGCGTGGGTTTCGCAAATGCTCAACTATAACTATCTGCTCGAAGGAGTTCAGCGAAAGTATGAAGGCGTTCGTCACACAGTTGTGCTGAAGAAAATAAACGGAGAATGGAAGATGTTGCAGATGCATCTTTCCTTGCCTCACTGATCACGAAGACTTTTAACTGAAATTCAGCCTGCAGAAGTTAGTCTTTCAAATATTCCTGAAAGCTCTTTCTGAACTTTTCCACTTTGGGGCTGACCACAAAAGTGCAGTAAGGGGCATTGGGGTTATTGGAGAAATAGTCCTGGTGATAATCTTCGGCAACATAAAATGCACTCAGCGGTGATAATTCGGTTACCAACGGATCGTTCCAGACTTTTGTATTTTGAATCTCATCCATCACTTCCTCAGCAACAGATTTTTGATTCTCATCATGATAAAAAATCACCGAGCGGTATTGGGTTCCCACATCGGCACCCTGACGGTTAAGTGTAGTTGGGTCGTGCACATGAAAAAAGATGGTTAAAATGTCGCGGTAGGTGATTACTTCGGGATCAAAGGTAATCTGTACCACTTCGGCATGGCCTGTCATACCAGAAGTAACTTCACGATAGGTTGGATTTTTGATTTTCCCGCCGCTGTACCCGCTGCTTACAGAAACTACGCCTTTCATTTCTAGGTAAATGGCTTCTATACACCAGAAGCATCCGCCTCCCAGCGTCGCCACCTCGTATGTTTCATTATTGTTTTTCATGTTTTCAATCTTTTTGGTTTTCTGCGATCCGCAGGATGATAATGGCAGCAACAGCGATAGCATAAGCAACAGTGCGGCTGTCAATATCAATGTGTGATTTAAAAAATTATTTCTTGTCATCATCGGTTGATAAATATTTCTCAATGTCTGATTTAATTTCCTTAGGTTTTGTTGCAGGGGCATAACGTTTAACAGGTTTGCCATCGCGCCCGACAAGGAATTTCGTAAAATTCCATTTAATGCTCTGCGAACCCAATACGCCAGGAGCTTCTTTTTTCAGGTATTTAAATAAGGGATGCGCATCTTTTCCGTTCACATCCACTTTCTTAAAAACGGGAAAACTCACACCATAGTTCAATTGGCAGAAATCAGCGATTTCTTTATCGCTCAGTGGCTCCTGGTTCATGAACTGGTTACTGGGAAAAGCAAGTATTTCCAGGCCTTGTTCCCGGAATTCCTCATATAACTTCTCCAACCCGGCATACTGTAGTGTGAACCCACATTTGCTGGCTGTATTTACTATCAGCAACACTTTCTCCTGATATGCTGACAAATCAAATTCTTCCCCGTTGTTCTTCCTGGCATTAAAGTCATAAATAGTTTGTTGAGTCATTATCTTTAGAAGTTTAGTAAGTTTAGTAGTCTAAAAGTTTAGAAGTTTAGAAGTTTAGATCTTTTAGTCTCTTGGTCTCCCCGTCTTCCCATCTTTCCTCACAGCCCAATCACCATCCCTATTCCATCAGGAGTCAGTCCTAAGTTTAAAGAGAAAATACCCGGATCATAACTCAGACGGTGCTGACGTTGAATGAAATACATTACCAGGTCGAATGCCATCAGGAAGCCACCCTGAAGGATGACTGAGTTTCCATAGCCTTTGATCATTTCAGCCCGTTTATGGCCCTGCCTGGCAAGGTGCCGCATATAAAAACCTCCGCTCATATATAGCACATCCAGGCCTGCGTTGATCAGAAACAAATTCTCCTTACTCAAATGATCGCTCAACATTTCTGAGGCTGTCATGGTTAACGGATCGGATTGCGAAAAACTGTACATTGCGTAACCTGCAATGCCCAGGTTCACAACGTTCCACATCAGGTTCATCTGGTAAAAATATTTTTGTGACCCGTCATAACGGTTCCATCCGTAAGCCCCGGTTGCTATATTGGTCAATGCCCAAGTTCCCAGAACGTACATCCCAATTTTGTTGGTTTGCTGGCTTATGCTATAGAAGTCATGCGTGCTTTGCGCAAAAATATTTCCAACTCCAATAAGCAGTATGAAAAGTAAAACTGTACGGATCATTTGTTTAAAGTTCTGAAAATTCTTGTTAAACAGAATGAATAAACAAACCGCTTATTAGAAATGTTTAGAGAAAATCTTCGTGAGATCATTAAGAATAGAAGGAGTCAGTCATTCCACCGGGCAATAACATTACCATGAGCAATGTTTTCGTAGTCCCCAATTTTATCAGCGGTCCACTCATTACTGGTAAACACTATTACTTGTATAAGCCACGCTTGAATTTGATAGCGTGGAAATAAGGGAATGAAAAGCAATAAGCCCTGGCAGTGGTCAATTCTGCCAGGACTTACTAATAATTATTTAACAAATCTGACTTTTTTGTTTAAGAAAAATTGCTTAATGTACTTCAGAACAAGCTATATCCTATTCACAGCTTTCAACTCAACTTCAAGCTGGTTCACCAGGTCATCAAGCCTTTGTACCACTGCTTCCAGGGTTTCTGGTTGGGTCATGTCAACACCGGCATCCTGGAGTAATTTCACCGGATAATCACTTCCTCCGGATTTTAACATCCGGATATAGCGATCAAGCGATTGCTGCTGCTGGCTTTCTGTAGCAGCAGTAATATTATGAAACAGATGGGAGGAAGCTGCGTAGCTGGTTGCGTATTGGTAAACATAGTATTTCAGTTGGTAAAAATGCATAACCATGCTCCAGGTCATATCGCGGTAAGGATGGTCTTTAACTGAACTGCCATAATAAGCCTCGTTCAATCGGTTCATCAATGACTGAAGCGAGGATAGGTTTACAGGCTGGCCATTTTCTACCATGGTTCGCACCTGAAATTCGAAATCAGCAAACAAACTTTGACGGTAAAATGTGCCTACGAGGTTCGTAATTGCCTGGTTCAGCAAAACAATCTTCTCATTTGGGTCATTGGATTTTTTAAGCAGATGATCCAACAGCAATTCTTCATTGAAGATGGATGCTACTTCAGCAACAAAAGTTGAGTAGTTGTGGGTCGAAAAGGGTTGGTTTTCATCAGAATACTGTGAGTGCAGCGCATGTCCGATTTCATGGGCAAGCGTGAAAACATCGTTCAATGTGCCATTCCAGTTCATCAAAATGTAAGGATGAACACCATAAACGCTCATGGAATATGGATTGGATTCTTTGCTCTGGCTTTCATATACATCAATCCAGCCACCTGAGAACATTTCAGTAACCCTTTGCTGGTAATCAGGGCCCAGGGGTTTCAAGGCTTCAAACACAAGTTCACATGCTTCTTCCCAGGAATATTCGCGGCTATACTCGGAAAGGCTGATCAGCCCATCCCAGCTATTATAAGTTTCAAGCCCAAGTGCCCGCCTTCTCAGGTCAAGATAATGCTGTAAGGGTTTGGTGTTATTTTTTGTGGTGTTGATCAGGTTATGATAGACTTCAACAGGAATATTGTTCCCGATTAATTGCGATTCTAAAAATGAATTGAAATTCTTGCTTCGTGCCTTTGCCCAGTCGCCCTGATAAACAGCGTTGAGCAAAGATGCATAGGTGCTGGCATTTTTATTAAAAGCCGAAATATGCCCTTCCCAGGCCAGTTGGCGATCCTGCTGATTTTTACTGTAGTTAAGAATTTTGGCGTATTCTGCATGGCTCGCTACAATGCTTTCGCCGGTTGAAAGTGTCACTTCAGGGAACTCGATGTCAGTGGTGGCCAATTCAGTGTAAACCTGGGCCGGAGTTGATGTAGACAAACTGAAATAGCTGACCAGCTTTTCTTTGTCTTCATCCAATACAAATTCCTGCATCCGCAATGCATCTTCGATCCCAAAACGATAAGGCCCGAAACCAGGGATATCAGTGATCCATGATCGTAACGTAGGCTCAGGAATTGTAAGCAACTCTGGTGTTATCCATGAGGTTTGGGTTCCAATTTCAGAGAAAAATGCGAGTACATCCTGAAAGCGGGAATTCACTTCCTGATTACTGGTTTCAACCGAGCGCTGCAAATACGGATAGCAATACAGTTTGTAAAGGATTTTGCTTGCCTCGTCATTGGTTTTAAGCACTTCAAGCAGGTTTTCGGGTTTTTCGCCAAGTTTTCCCTGGTACGAAACCAAATGACTCAGCATTACTCTGGCTTTGTCCAGATCATTTTGCCATGCATCCCAGTCAGGATAAATAGCCGAAGTATTCCATTTGTATTTTTCGGGAGCGGTTTCCCGTGTTGGTGCATTGTCCGATGCAAGAACAAGGCTCGAATTTGAGAGCGTAAAAATTCCAGCCAGCATTAAAAGGGTAATTTTCCGAAGCATGTTGTTTAAGATTTAAGTGTATTATAAATGCATGCATTTCAAAAATTGTTCCACAGCAATTAATCTGCTTATTTATAGTATTTTAACTAATAAAACACTGTGTTATTCGAAAAGGGTGGATGCAAACCGAATGTTCGATTGCGAACAGCCTTGTGTTTAGAATTGAACACTACTTTTCTTGCGAACCGAAGGTGTTTACAGGAATATGATCTCGTCTATCACTTCATTGCCAGCTTCGTCGTTCAGCATTTTGATAAGCCTGGATTTGGCGTAAGAAAGTTCATTTCGGATCACCGACGAATCCAGCACTATATACAGCTTCCGGCGTTTGATGTAAATATCGGTTGTATGTTTGGCAATCATGGTTCCCACCATTTTTTCCCAGGCGCTCATCACATTGGCTTCGCCCAGTTTCCCCCTGAGGTTGTAGAAATCAACCATTTCTTTGATTGCATCGCCGAGGTATATTTCGTTGGGTTTCTTAAACATGGCTTTCCGTATTTACATGTGCCGCTGTGCCTGCTTCAATTTCCCAAACCTGGTAATTGATCGGAAGCAGGGCGGTGAGTTTTTTAACCCTGTCATGCTGGGTATCGGAAATAAATATCTGCCCGAAACTGTCCTGGCTCACCAGATGCACCAGTTGGGTCACACGGTTTTCGTCGAGTTTATCGAAGATATCATCAAACAACAGTATGGGTTTGAACTTCTTAATCCGCTGTGTGTATTCAAATTGTGCAAGTTTTATTGCGATCACAAAAGACTTTTGCTGCCCTTGCGAACCAAATCTCTTTACCGGGTGAGCGCCGATTTCAAAAATAAGGTCGTCCTTGTGAACGCCGGCGCTGGTATAGCGCAGAGCCCTGTCTTTTTCGATGCTCCGCGAAAGTAGCCGGCCAAAGGCTTCATCCGTTAACTGCGATTCGTACGCAATGCTCACAGTTTCTTTACCGAGGCTGATGATGCGAAAATATTCATTGAAGACCGGAATAAAATCCCTGATGAAGTCCGAACGCCGGAGGTGAATCTCAGTTCCATAGCGGATAAGCTGATCGTCCCAGATTTCAAGCAAACTTGGGTCGAAATAACGGCGGTCAGCAAAATCCTTTAACTGATTGTTGCGCTGCGATAATGCCTTGTTGTAATTGATGAGGTTGTCGAGATAAATTTTATCGAACTGCGAAATCACCGAATCAATATACCTGCGGCGGGCCTCGCTGCCATCGTTGATCAGGTCGCGATCGTAGGGCGAGATCATCACCAGCGGATAGAGCCCGATATGATCGGCAAGCCGGTCGTATTCCTTGCCGTTGATAGAGAATTGCTTGCGCTGGTTTCGCTTCTGCACACAGGCCACCTTGCCAGTAGATTCGTCGCCATTTTTTACGTACGAACCGTGGATCGCAAAAAAATCTTCGTCATGCCTGATATTCTGCGAATCAATGGGATTGAAATAACTTTTGCAAAACGAGAGGTAATGAATGGCATCGAGCAGATTGGTTTTTCCCGCGCCATTGGCTCCAACGAAACAATTTATCTTGTCGGTAAAATCAAGGTTTGCATCGCTGTAGTTCTTGAAATTTGTGATGCGCAGGGTTTTCAGGTACATGGATTACTATTTTGTGATGCAGTGATTCAGTGATGCAGTAGTGGAGTGTTGGAGTAATGGAGTGATGAAGTAATGTTATTTCGTTGCTTTTTGAATTTTGTATTTTGAGCTTTGAGCTTTGGATTTTGAACTTCTATTCATAGAGTCCGGCGTCGCGCTCCAGCAACAGGATGGAATGCTGCGAAACGATATAATACTTCTCATCATTGTAGATAATTTCGATAGCGCCTTTTTGAAGGAAAATGGCCAGATCGCCTACTTTTGCCTGCAAGGGAACGTATTTTACCTTTTCATCGGTTTGTTTCCAGGGCTGGTCGTTATCGTCCATGTATGCAGGGATCGGATAGCCCGGGCCTGCTTTTACAATAAATCCGGTTTGAACTTCCTCTTTCTCTGAATAGCCCGGTGGCAAGAACAGTCCACTCTTGGTTTTGCCGGATTCGGAGCGGGGTTTGATCAAAACCCTGTCGCCGACAACGGTAATATTTTTCAATGAATTGGCTTCGGCTTTACTCATGGTGGTTCAAATGATAATTTAATCAAACAGGGAACAAATGTACGATATAAGTGTTTCCTGAATGGAACGGAAATTACAGGATTTGAGTCCACTCAGAAAAAGGCCGAATCTTGTTATCCTGAACGCAATGAAGGATCTCTGTATTAGATTCTTCTCCGCCGCGGCGGAGAAGAATGACAAAGACAGTGAACTCAGAAACTTTGGGACATTCTCCTTTCTAAATAGACTCAAGATTTAATCCCGGATTTGCCGGTAAACTATTAATACTGAATCCGGTTAACTTCAATTCACTATAAACCAAAAACAACAACAAGATGTATACAACACTATTATTTTTACACTCCATCCTCAGGTGGGTATTACTGCTGGCCATGCTTTATACAATTTACCGCGGTTATGTGGGTTGGTTCGGTAAAGCGGCTTATACAAAATCCGATACAAATGCTCGATTGATAACGGTGATCACCGCACACCTTCAATTGATCATTGGCGTGCTACTTTATTTCATCAGTCCTATCACCAGGTATTTCATGAGCAATTTCAGCGAGGCCGTTAAAATTTCAGATATCCGGTTTTCAGCTATGGAGCATACCTTGATGATGCTGATTGCTGTTGTTTTAATCACGGTTGGCGGCGTTCTTGCAAAAAAGAGACTTACGGATCAGGGCAAGTTTAAAGCGATGGCCATCTGGTTCTCCATTGCCTTGTTTATCATCATCATCTCTATTCCCTGGCAGTTGTCTCCATTTGGAGTGGAAAGGCCGTTGCTGAGGGGGTTTTAGTTGGCAGTGGCAGCAGCAGTAGGCAGCAGCAGTAGGCAGCGGCAGTGGCAGTGGCAAGGGCAGTTGGCAAATAGCTGGCAGTAGTTTGCAGGCTCAATCTGCGGAAATCAGATAAATCCGCGTCATTAGCGTTCCATCCCGGAAGCAGTTTGATTACTATTATTTTCTCCTTATTTACTTCTAAACAAGACACTAAGTCCTCAAGTATCCCCGTCTCTCCGTCTCTAAGTCTCTAAGTCTCCAAGTCTCATCTTCCCCTTTTCATTGCAACAAAGTTGAGATAGTTGTTTGATAATGGGAAAAGTGGCAACTTTGTACAGATATTTACCCGTTAGGTTCAAGCGAAATAAAAACCCCGACGAAAAGCAATTTCTTTCGTGAAAAGCTTACTAAAAACAATGATCTGAAATATAGTTTCGAGACTAATGAAAAATCAAACAATGATTAAGAAAATTTCAATAATGGTAGGGCTGATTTTAAGTAGCCTTTCAGCCTTTACTCAATCAGCACCTTTCGATATTTACATTGAACCAATGAATATTACTGGTCTGGGCGGACTGCAAGCATACGCTTTTGGACAACATAACGGGAAATGGCTGATTGTTGGGGGCCGTCTTGACGGTCTGCACCGCAGACAACCTTTCGCCGCTTTTGATGTAGCAGGAAACAACAACCAATTGATTGTTATTGATCCGGTTTCGCAACAAAAATGGACTGCACCGTTAACATCGCTGACTGTTGCATTACAGGAACAGTTAAGCTCTACCAATATGGAGTTTCATCAAAACGGGAATTACCTTTATATTCTTGGTGGCTATGGATACAACACAGCAACAGCATCAAGAAAAACATTTGACAACTTAACTGCTATTGATGTTCCCGCTGTGATTAATGCAGTAATAACGGGAACTTCATTCACAAGTCATTTCCGGCAAATCAGTGATTCACAATTTGCAGTAACGGGCGGACATCTGAAAAAAATAAACAATACTTTTTACCTTATTGCCGGAAACAAATTTGACGGCAATTACAATCCAATGGGCAACCCAACTTTTACGCAGGTTTATACAGATGCAATCCGCAAATTCAATTTAGCAGATGATGGAGCAAGCATTACCATTTCTCATTTACCAACAATTACGGATGCAGAAAATTTGCACAGAAGAGATTACAATGCTGTTCCTCAAATCTTGCCAAACGGTGCCGAAGGAATTACTGTATTTTCAGGCGTGTTTCAACATACGGCTGACTTGCCATTTTTGAACTGTGTCAATATTGATAGCACAGCTTATGAAGTGAACAACGCATTTCAGCAATATTACAACCATTATCATTGTGCAGTTTTACCTTTATACTCAGCATCCAACAATGAGATGCACAATGTTTTCTTTGGAGGCATTGCCCAATATTATGATAGTTTAGGTGTGTTAGTACAAGACAACAATGTTCCTTTTGTGAAAACTATTGCTCGTGTGACAAGAAATTCCGCTGGAATTATGGCGGAGTATAAACTCCCTGTTGAAATGCCAGGCTTACTAGGTGCAGGTGCTGAATTTATACCTGTTACAAGCGTTCCTCAATTTAATAATGAGGTTCTTAAACTAGATGACTTTACATCCGACAGCACATTGGTTGGCTACATTTATGGCGGTATCAGCAGCACTGCTGCAAATATTTTTTTCATTAATACCGGGACACAGAGTAGTGCAAGTAGCCAAATATTCAAAGTGTATGTTATTAAAAATTCATCAGTAGGTATTCACAACTTAAACGAACAAAGCCTGGGAACGTTGAAAATGCAGGTGTTCCCAAATCCAAGTGATGGGGACTTCGTTGTGAAGTTTCAATTAAACAAAATAACAGAGACCAAAATCTCACTTAACAGAATTGACGGGAAAAGAATAAAGCAAAGAGTTTTAACCAATGTTGTTATTGGAGAAAATACCTTTCAATGTAAAATAAAGAACCTTTATTTAGGCGGAACCTATATTGTGACAATTGAAACACCCTACGAAAAGGCAACACAAAAAATCATTATTAAACCATAACCAAGCGCCCGACACCGGGAGTGTGAGAAATTGAGAAGGGGAGAAGCGGAGAAGGTGAGACCCCCATCTTCTCATCTTCTCATATTCTCATCTTCCCATCTTCCCTTCTTCCAGCACTTGATTGAACTAATAAATTATCCTGATTTGTTTTTGTAAATCAGATTTTTCTATCTTAGCCCGGCAAACAAATTGAGTCTGACCAAAGTCATCATTAACCTTGATTCCTTTTTTATTCATCATACAAAATCTTCAAATATTAGTTGTTTTAGGCAGGTAGAGCCTGGTGCTGTTGTTGAATCATTTTGGTTTAGAAACTATGCTAATAGGAGCGTGCCAGTGTCAGGTGGTGGGCGGAAAGTGGGAAAAGTGACGAGTTTGTGATGATATTTACTAGTTATGCACAAAATTATTTGGCGCTGCAAACTGACAAATGAAACTAAAAAATGGACAGATTTAGAATTGGAATTTTAATAGTAATGACTCTGATTTCATCAAGTTGTTTTTCCCAAACAAAAACTCGGGAGAATGAGATTCCGTTTTATTTTCCAATTGAGAAAAATAGCAATTTAGACAACAATGTAAAACTTGACAAATTCCTTAATACATGGTATTCAGAGCAATTGTTTGCGCTTAATGAGCCAATTCTTTTTTCTGGACAGGTTGCAGACAAAAGTGCTTATAGAATGACCGTTCTCAGGACTTTTGCAAATCCTTTCACGATGAGGATTGAAAATGACAATGACACGATTACTCTTTACTGGAAAGAATGTGACGGTTCTGGTGGATACGAACCTGGAAACTTGATAAAAGACAAAAAGGTAAGACTAACAATTGAGGATTGGAAGACAATTGAAAAATACATTGCGGAAATTGATTTTTGGAACTTACCCACGTTAGACAAAGACGAAGATTCTCCACCAGATGGGACAACTTGGGTATTAGAAGGACTAAAAGCAGGTAGATATAACGTTATTACAATGTGGAATCCTGAGAAAGTAGATGTTTTCAAAATTTTCAGTTTTTTAGTGAATTTGACAGATATTGATTATAAAAAGAAAAGAGATTAATAAAAATTCTGTGCATAACAGCAAAATACCCGCAAGTCGGGGGTTTCAGCTTCGTTGACAAGAAATTAGTATTTGAAAAGCAAATCTTCGTAGGAAGGTCATCGGTTCACTCCCGACCTGCGTGTATTTGCGAAACGTTACCTGCAATTTGAAAAATGAAAACCATCTTAATAATCTTATTATCACTTCCCTTTTTGTCCTGCCAAACGAAATTGGCGGTCATTAAGCAAGGAGATAAATATGGGCTTATAGACTCTAAAGGAAAAATTGTTGTGAATCCGGTGTATGACTACATTCTTGGAGAAAGCGAAAGACTTTTTCCTGTTGAAAAGGATAGTGCTTGGGGATATATTGACAGACAAGGAAAGGTAATAATTGAACCGCAGTATTGGGATGCCGACTTCTTGGATGAAGGTCTAGCTTGTGTTGGAAATGAAGAAGAAAAATATGGCTTTATTGATAAAAAAGGGGATACAATAATCGCCTTTAAGTATGAAGAATCATTTGGTGGGTTTTCAAAAGGACTTGCAGATGTGACTATTAATGATAGTTGTGGCTACATAAATAGAAAAGGTCAAGTCGTAATTCCCTTAAAATACCAAACTTGTTATCCATTTCTTTCTGACCTTGCTGTCGTTTGGACATTTGAAGACGAACTTGTTTTAATTAATAAAAATGGTCAAACTTTCGAATACATAGAAGAAGATTATCGACATAAAAGACTTTGGTCGTTGAACACTTATCCAGGAGCATTTAAGACTGACAACGGACGTGGTAGATTAAATGAAAAAGGCGACACAATAATTCCACCGAATTATTTGAGCACAGGGAATTTATCTAACGGAATGCACATTATTCAGGCAAAGAATGAAAAATGGGGAGCTTATGATGCAAAGGGCAACCTTGTAATTGAACCGAAATTTGACAGAATATGGCACTTTTATGAAGGTGTTGCAAACTTCAGCTTGAATGATAAATGGGGGTTTGTAAATAAAAAAGGAGAAATCGTAATTGAACCAAAATTTGATTATGCAAGTCAATTTAATAATGGATTTGCTTATGTAGAACAAGATGGAAAAGCAGGCTTCATAAACAAAAATGGGAAAGTCATAATTCCAATAATCTATGAACCACACAGGATGACAAGATTTGAATAAAAAACTGCAGGTAATCGAGTAGGCTGCCCCACCAGCGTTAGCTGATGGGGAGAGCCTTTCACACCACTGTACCTACGGGTCTCGTATACAGCGGTTCATTAAAATGTTAGGCAATACGCTGGTAAAGTTCAAGCATGGATTAAAACCTATTTACTTTAAGCGATCAAGTGTAACAGTAGTATCAAGAAGGAATGTGCACAAATTCTAGAGGATGAAGCTGGCTAAGAGGCAATTTGTAGCAATTAACTTTATCTAAACCACACAACCAAAAGTGCCCTTTACTGCTCTTTCTGTCATATTTTATCCATTTTATCGTATTTTTACTCATAAAAGAGCCGGATAATGCACTTTCAGGAATTGATCAAACAAATTAAAGAGCGCAGGGCTTCCTTGAAAGTTACTCAGGAAACCCTGGCTCAATTATCAGGTGTTGGCTTACGAACTTTAAAACAGTTTGAAAGCGGGAAAGGGAATCCTACACTTCAGACTTTACAAAAGATAGCCGATGTGTTGGGACTGGAAGTTAGCCTGAAACTGAAAAATCTTTCACGTAATCAATGAGAAAGGCATAAATACTTTTTAAGGATGAGGAAGCCGGATGTCGAAGATGTTGTCAAAATCCGACCTTGTTGAACAACTGATAACGGCTTCATTCCTTAACGATTCAGCTAAGCGAAACTACTGGCAGTCGTATAATGGGCGTCTAAAGCAATTGTCAAAAGTTTGATAATCGCAATTAATAAACATTCTAAGCGCATCGGCCGGTTTTTACTTGTAATATTGCAATAGAATTTTTCTGCTGGTTTTCAATCCAATCACGATGAAAAAACATCTTATTATTTCCTTGCTGGCTGCAATTGTTGCAGCGCTTTTGTTCACAGCCGCCTGCCGGCATGAACCTATTGAGGGTCCCCCGGTAAACCCTCCCGATGACTGTGATACAACCAATATAACTTTCGCGGGCACAATTATGCCGCTGCTTGATCAGTATTGCATTAGCTGTCATGTCGGCGCTACTCCCGAGGCTGGCCTTGATTTCACTGACTTTTCAGCCATAGCGTTCGTAGCACAAAACGGGGCTTTGCTGGGTTCGATCCGTCATGAAGAGGGTTTTACAAATATGCCGGCTGTGGGAGATAAATTATCGGATTGCGACATCCGGAAATTTGAGATTTGGGTTCGCGACACAACTTTTACTGAACCGCCTGTGGGCATTCCCTGCGATCCGGATACTGTATATTTTCAGAACACCATTCTGCCCTTGCTGCAATCTTCCTGCGCCCTTTCCGGTTGTCACGATGTTGCAACTGCCCAGAATGGCGTGATCCTGAATAATTATGAGAACATCATGGAAACCGGTGATGTGAGGCCAGGCAGGCCAGGCAGCAGCGATTTATACGAAGCAATCACCGAAAGTGATCCCCGCGACCGCATGCCGCCCCCACCCATGAGCCCGCTCAATGTGGCACAGCGAGAAGCTATCTTTAACTGGATTATGCAGGGTGCTTTGAACAACTATTGCGATGATATTGATTGCGACACCTTGAATGTAACATTTTCTGGAACCGTTTGGCCGGTCATTCAAAACCGTTGCTTTGGCTGCCATAACGGAGCTTCCGCTTCCGGTGGCATCAGGCTTGAGAACCATGCGAACCTGGTAACAGTTGCCAACTCCGGCCAGTTGATGGGCGCCATCCGCCACGATCAGGGATTTTCGCCTATGCCCCAAAACGGCCAGAAGCTTTCGGACTGCAATATTACCCAGATCCAATTATGGATCAATGATGGCACGCCTGCCAATTGAGCTGAAATAAGACGTGAAGATGATTTATCATGATAGTATGTCGAAGATGTTGTCAAAATCCGACATTGTTGAAAAACTGATAACAGCAACATTTCCTTAACGATGCAACTAAAACTAACTTTTGGCAATCTATTAAAGGACGTTTAAAGCCGTTGTCCAAATATTTGATAATCATTTTAACATACAACGAATAAAGATTTAAGCAGCAGGGTCTTTCCCGGCTTGCTGAGTCCTACGGTATCATGGCCTTAAACTTTTTTACGAGCGCTGCAGTATTTGTTTCTATATTCGAATTAGGTTTCAAAGGATAAGTTGATCACACTAGGTTAATAATATATAAACCGGACAAATTTTTAAAACGCCTTATAATGAACGTTTTATCTGATATCAAAATAAGCGCTATTCGTAAATTGAAATTTTTGGTCTTTTTACTCAGTGTTATGACTTCTTGTGAGTCAGAGAACAATGAAAAACCGCCTGATTTCCGAGATGACTTTGTTGGCACATATACTTGTATGGAAACATTTACTAATCTTGATCCGACTTATTTTCCTTACTTAGTCTGGATCACCGATACCGTAGGGTATAGCACAATGATTATAACCGAGAAACATCAGGACAGTTCTCTAAACATTATTATTGGATCTTACAGTTTTATTGCAACGTTTGAGGGGAACAATACCTATACCTGTCTTGATTGTAATGGGCCACCTGATTATGCTAGGTTCTTCAATACCGATAGCATTTTTGTTTATCAAAAATATGGTGTTACGGCTAGAAGAAATTATTTGGGCAAAAAACTAACACCAGCCAATTAATAGGACGCTGCACAAAGAACTGTCAAACGCTAATCAGTATGGTGAACCATACAATCCTTCATTGTGAAATTCCAGTTCACAGTCACTCCTAAATTTCCTTTATCTTTGCGCCATGAGTTTGCGCGTGTATACTGAGTTAAGCATCCGTGGCAAAAAAAGGTAGATAGTAATCAGCGAGCGGTACTCGGTTTCACAGCATCTTGAGTGCAGCGAAATCCCGAGAGCGCAGCGATTCGGGAACTGCATTACAATTTATTCGTGCATTCGTGGCAAATAAAAAGCATCCGTGAATCCGTGGCAAAAAAATAACCAATGAAGATATCATTTTTTAAAACAGCAAAACCCAAAGAGTTCAAATACACCCCCTTGTATTACAACGAGCGCAAGGAGGAACTTGAAAAAATAAGGAAATCGGTTGAAGCAAAAGAAGGTGACGATCAGGTTGAGCGTATGCGTGTAAACCTTGAGCGTTCCTGGCGAACCCGCCGCGACCGCCAGCAACGAAAAGCCCCCGTATCCAGTGTACGTTTACTTCTTTACCTCGCAGCCATTGCCCTGTTTATCTATTTGATGTTTTTCTACAAAGGATTCTAAAGCAAGTTCAAAGTTCAAGCTTCAAGGTTCAAAGCAGATCCCGATTCTAAATTCGTCATTCGTAAATCAAAAATCTGAAATCGTAAATTCCATTACTCCATCACTCCATTACTCCACCACTCCACAAATTAACCATTTAACCAATCAACCAATCAACCATCCCCGCACTGCATCACAGCATCACAGCATCACAAAATCTTAAATCGTAAATCTGAAATCTGAAATTTCCCCATGCCCGACATCATCAAGCTTCTTCCTGAATCAGTTGCGAACCAGATTGCTGCCGGCGAGGTTATACAGCGCCCGGCTTCTGCCGTGAAGGAGTTGCTGGAAAACGCCATTGATGCCGGCGCAACCGAGATCAAGCTGTATATAAAGGATTCAGGGCGCGCGCTCATACAAATTGTTGACAATGGCTGCGGAATGTCACTTACCGATGCCCGTTTGGCGTTCGAACGACATGCCACTTCCAAGATTCGTGAAGCCGCCGACCTTTTTGCGATCCGCTCGCTTGGCTTTCGTGGCGAAGCGCTTGCCTCCATTGCCTCGGTGGCACAGGTTCAGCTTAAATCGCGGAGGCAGGACGATGACCTGGGAACCCTGGTGGAAATTGAAGGCGCTGCTTTTAAGAACCAATCTCCGATAGCTTGTCCAACCGGAACTTCCATTGCGGTAAAAAACCTGTTTTTCAATGTGCCCGCCCGCCGCAATTTCCTGAAATCCAATAACGCCGAATTCCGGCATATCATCGAAGAGTTTCAGCGGGTGGCATTGGTTTACAATGAAATTGGGTTCTCATTGTATAACAGTGATAAGCCCATGTTCGTGCTGCAGCGGGCCAGCCTGAAACAACGCATTGTGGCGTTGATGGGCAATCATTTTTCGAACCGTCTGATCCCGCTTACCGAAACCACACCGGAGGTTGAAATCAGGGGACTGCTTGGCAAACCCGAATTTTCGCGCAAAACCCGGGGCGAGCAGTTTTTCTTCGTAAACAAGCGCTTTATCCGCAATCCTTATTTGCACCATGCCGTTGACACCGCTTATAAAGAATTAATCCCCGATGATTCGCACCCGGTTTACTTTATCTATCTCGAGGTTGACCCAACAACGATTGACATTAACATTCATCCTACAAAAACCGAAGTTAATTTCCAGCATAACCAGGTGATTTATGCAACATTGAAGGCAGCGGTCAAAAAAGCACTAGGCAAGTTCAGCCTTGCGCCAGCACTGGATTTCGACAGGGAACAAAGCATCAATATCCCGACAATGCCGCCTGATTATATTCCCAGGCAACCACAGATAAAACTCGATCCCGATTATAGCCCATTCAGGCAGGGCAACGCTACTCAGCAGCAACCTTCCAGGAAACCGGTGGATGAGCACTGGCAGCAATTGTATAAAATCGAGCAGCCATCACAGTCGGCGTTATTATTACGAACCGAACAGGATCTTACTGAAACCGGGCAGGAAGAGGCCGCCCTCGTTCCCGAAAACAGTCAACTGATGCAGGTAAACGGCAGGTACATCCTGGCAAGGGTCAGATCAGGACTGATGATCATTGACCAGCATTACGCGCACCAACGGATATTGTATGATAAGTTGATGGAAAGCCTTTCGGGTAATAATCCCGGATCGCAACAAAATATGTTTCCTCAAACCGTTAATTTCATCCCGGCCAATGCAGACATCCTGCGCGAGATCTATCCACAGTTGCGGATGCTGGGTTTTGTGATCGAACCACTAGGCATCAGTACCTTTGTTGTCAGCGGCATGCCAGCTGATATGGATAATAACAATCCGGGTGAACTTTTAGAGAAGATAATTGATAATTATAAGAGAAATCTTGTTGATCTGAAAAGTGATAAAAAAACCAGTCTTGCCCGTTCCATGGCCAGGCAACTCGCCATCAAACCCGGGAAAGCCCTTGGAAACGAAGAAATGTTTAATATTGTAAATGAATTGTTTGCAAGCAAGGCCCCCGAAACAGCACCTGATGGCAGTCCAACCCTGCGCATTCTTACAATTGCCGAAATCGGAAAGTTGTTCAGGGAATGAATAAATCAAATTCAAAATTCAAAATTCAAAATTCAAAGAAATCCCAAATTGTAAATCGTACCTCGTAAATCAAAAATCGTAAACTGAATGAACGGACAATACCGCCCCATGGGCTTCAGGGTTTTACCACCCGTAGTAAAGAATTTATTAATCATTAACGGGCTTTTTTTTCTTGCCACCATTGGCCTGGAAAAGGCTTTTGGCATTGACCTGATTGATATCTTTGGCCTACGGTATTTTGCAGCCGAAAAGTTTGCCCCTTACCAGTTCATCACTTACATGTTCATGCATGGTGGCTTTACCCACATCCTGTTCAATATGTTTGCGTTGTGGATGTTCGGCAATACGCTCGAAAACTATTGGGGCCCGAAAAGATTTCTGATCTATTACCTGATTACCGGAATTGGCGCCGCCCTGGTTCATTATGTAACCATTTATTTCACCCTGCAACCCGACCTGCAGTTGATCAACGCTTTTCTATCCGATCCGGGAACACAGTCGCTTAACAACCTGATTGCCAACCACCGCTTTGCCATCAATCAGTATTCAGGTGAAATCTGGCTGGCATTCTCATCGTTCCAGAACGATGTACAGCAAGTTGGTAGCAGCCAGGAAAATTATGCTGCCTTGCAGCGTTCCATTGAGTTTGTGGCCGATTACAAAACATATTTTCTGAACCTTCCCAACGTGGTGGGCGCTTCCGGCGCTGTGTTCGGAATCTTACTCGCGTTTGGAATGATTTTCCCCAATGTGATCATCTACCTATACCTGGCCATACCTATTAAGGCAAAATATTTTGTATTGCTTTATGGATTGCTTGAGCTTTACCTTGGCTTTTCGCGAACCTCAAGCAATGTGGCGCATTTTGCCCACCTTGGTGGAATGATTTTTGGATACTTACTTATCATGTATTGGCGTTATAAAGACAAGCCCAAGTTTTTCTAAGTTATGTACCAGCAAACCTCATTTCTTGACCGGCTCAGGTCATTTTTTGGAAGCAGTTCGGCATTGCCCAAATTGATCCTGATCAATGTGATTATCTGGATATTAATCAGATTTTTAGGTGTATTTGCTTTTCTGTTCTCAAGCCCGGGAACCGATTCATCAGCGGCGCTTTTCAGTTTTGTGACCCAATGGCTGGCCGTTCCCGCTGATTTGGGTTTGTTGCTGCTTAAGCCATGGACACCTTTTACATACATGTTCCTTCACATTGACTTTTTGCATTTGCTGTTCAATATGCTCTGGCTTTTTTGGTTCGGGCAGATATTTTTACAATACCTTAATAACCGGCAGTTGGTTTTCACATACATAGCCGGCGGCATTGCAGGCGCTCTTTTGTTTATTCTGTTTTATAATATTTTCCCGGCATTTGAGTCGGCTTTGCCTGCTGCACTTGCATTGGGTGCTTCGGCATCGGTGCTGGCCATTGTGGTTGCTATTGCATTTTATGTGCCCAACTACACCATTTACCTGTTGCTGATAGGCCCCGTAAAAATTAAGTACGTGGCATTATTCACCATCGTCATTGATTTTTTTATGATTCGTTCAGGAAATGCCGGTGGTCATATTGCACATCTTGGCGGTGCTGCATTAGGGTTTCTTTATATTAGTTTATTGAGTAAAGGCACGGATTTGTCAGCACCTTTCATCATTAAAAAGTTTGGTGGTATTTTCGGTTCATTTCATACCCAAAAGAAAAAACCTTTCAGGAATGTTTATACCAGCGACAAGCCTCTTACTGACGATGAATATAATTATCAGAAAGTTGCGAACCAGAAAAAGATTGACAGCATCCTTGAGAAAATCAAACGTTCGGGTTACGATAGTTTATCCAAGGAGGAAAAAGAACTGCTATTTAGCAGCAGCAGGAAGTAGTAAGATGGAAGTCCGAAGTAGGTAGACCGAAGCAGGTAGTTTAAAATCAGTAGTATTTTATCAATAAACAAAAGTTCCTGCCAGGGATCGTATAGTAAGCTTTTTTGATTCAGCAGCTTCGCAGCGCCCGATAATCCTGGCTTCAACGCCAAAATTTTCAGAAATGGCAACAAGATCATCTGCAATTGCGGGTGAGACGTAAATTTCCATGCGGTGACCCATGTTGAAAACCTGGTACATTTCCTGCCAGCTTGTGCCCGATTGTTCCTGGATCATACTGAAAAGGGGAGGAACAGGAAAAAGATTGTCTTTGATCACATGCAGCTTCTCAATAAAATGAAGCACCTTGGTTTGTGCTCCGCCACTGCAATGCACCATACCATGGATTTGAGCCCTGAACTGCTTCAACACCTCACGGATTACCGGCGCATAGGTGCGGGTAGGGGAGAGTAGCAATTTTCCGGCATTGATGTCTGGAATCCCGGTTTCGCTTTCAAGTTTCAGTTTGCCGGAATAAACCAATTGGGCAGGAACCTGCGGATCAAATGACTCAGGATAAAGACTGGCGTAGATGTTATTGAGAAGATCATGGCGGGCAGAAGTAAGCCCGTTGCTGCCAATCCCGCCATTGTATTCTGTTTCGTAACTGGCCTTGCCAAAAGATGCCAGGCCAATGATTACATCGCCGGGTTGGATAGAGTCGTTGGAGATAATTTCGCTGCGGCGTACCCGCGCGGTGATGGTAGAGTCAACAATGATGGTGCGAACCAGGTCGCCAACATCGGCAGTTTCTCCACCTGTTGACCAGATGCCAATGCCCAGTTCCCTCATTTGCGCAAGAAAATCTTCCGTACCTTGTATGAGGGCAGTGATCACTTCGCCGGGAATCAGGTGCTTGTTTCTTCCAATAGTGGATGAAATCAGCATATTGTCACAAACTCCCACGCAAAGCAGATCGTCAAGGTTCATGACTATGGCATCCTGTGCGATCCCTTTCCAGACACTGAGATCCCCGGTTTCTTTCCAGTAAAGATAGGCAAGCGAGGATTTTGTGCCGGCTCCATCGGCATGCATGATATTACAATAATCAGAATCGCCGCCCAGATAATCAGGGATTATCTTGCAGAATGCCTTTGGAAATAAACCGCGGTCTGTAAGTTGAATGGCCTTGTGCACATCTTCTTTCGAAGCCGAAACACCCCGTTGCTGGTAACGCGATTGACCACTCATTTTATTTAAAGATAATCTGATTTTTTTCTTTATTGATGCTGTATGTACCAAACTGATTGAGCACGTTTTCGCCTATGGCCAGGGGTTCGATTTGGCGGTGGCTAACGGTAGCCTTTAAATCGTTAACAATCTTATCACCCACACGCAATTCACGAATGTTAAATACAGCCTGGTTGGCAATGGTTCCTGCGCCAAGGATTTTTTGGGCATCACCTTCAAAATCATTGCGGTTGATGGCGCCATCGGTAAGCAGTTTCAATGCTTGCTCCAGCGATACCTGCAGCATGTTACGTTCATAAGTATCAAGTGTGAAAATTAGGTTATAGCCATTGAGGATGCAAGGCACATAAATCTCTTCATTTTCACCGCTTCGGTATTGCACCACGTTTTCATCAGGGTTCACAACTACCTGGATGACTTCTCCGGGTTTTCTAGGTGTGGTTCTGGGCACATAATCGCGACTCAGCACGCGAAACTCAGTTCTCCGGTTCAACTGGTGTGCCGCTTCGCGGTGAGCAGTGGTAGGCAGAGATTCAATGTAAGGATCATCGAGCAAGGTTCCTGCCGTGAAGGTGAAGCCATCAAGGGTTATATCATTTTCAAGGTTTCTTGGAACGCGTTTGCCATAACCACGGGCCATCATCCTGTCGGCGGCAATACCTCGTTCAATAAGATAATTCACAACGGATTCTGCACGTCGTTGTGAAAGAATATCGTTGTACTCGAAGGTGTTGCGCGAATCGGTGTGCGCGGCAAGTTCAACTACGATGGTTGGGTTCTGATCCAGGATCTGGATCAGGCCCTGCAGCGAATCCTGGTATTGTGGCAGTAGGTCCCATTTGGCCAGTTCATAACGGATTTCGGGCAAAGGAATGGCTTTATCGGGAATTGGTTCGAGCATAAAATCAACTACGAAATCACGGTTCGCAAAAACATCAACTGTAGTATAAGCTCCTTTTTTAATAAAGAAGCCTTCATGGTCTACTGTGAGTTCGTAGGTTGTATTTGGCTTTATCTGCGATGGCGCGAAGCTATAGAAACCTTTTGCATCGGTACGGCCCTCAACAGATGTTACATTGGTTCCAACCATACTGATGGTTGCACCGGGCACAAACTGCAGGTTTGCTTCATTCTTTACAACACCCTGCAAAGTGAATACGAGCGGCGGTTTAATAAATGAATAAATATCGTCGCCGCCACGGCCACCACGACGATTAGAGCTGAAAAATCCAACTTCTTCGCCGGGTTTGAAAGTAATTCCAAAATCATCGCCCGGCGAATTGACAGGAAACTGCATGTTCACAGGTTTCTGCCATTGGCCGTCAACCATCGAAGATTTAAAAATATCGAGTCCGCCTATTCCCGGATGTCCAGTGGAACTGAAATACAAGATAGTATCATCGCGAAGAAATGGAAACATTTCGTCACCAAGGGTATTGATGAGTTCGCCGAGATTTTGCGCAGGAGCAAATTCATCGGTTGCTGAAGCACGTTTTGCAAACCATAGGTCCTTGCCGCCAACGCCTCCTTCAAAGTCGGCGCTGAAAATGATGGTAAGTTCATCGGAACTAAAGGTTGGATGGCCTACAACATGGGTGCTGTCGCCGCCAAGCTCAAGTTTTACGGGTTCGCTAAATGAATTTCCTTCGCGTGCCGCTCTGTATATCTGGCACCCGGCGCCACGCTCTTCTTCACTCTTCTGGCTGTAACAACGTGTAAAATATAGGTTTGTAAAGCGTTGTGTAAAGGTAGCAACGCCTTCGTGCGAACCGGTATTAACCATTTCGTTATTATCAACAAGCACCGGAGTACCCCAATCACCTTTGGGATCGCGCCGTGCATAGAACATATCGGAATAATTCATGTCAGTCCAGTCATCCTTGCCTTTGCCGGCAACACCGTCGCGGTTCGAGGCAAAAATGATTGAATTAAAATTACGGTCGGCATAATCGGGGGCAAAATCATCTTCCCTCGTGTTGATGCGGCGCTCGTTGGTAATTTCGTACTTGGTCGGGTTATCGAGCCAGTCGCGTGCAAGCTGAACAGATTCAAGACCTACCGTTCCGCGTGGATCTTCTGGTTCGAGTTCAATATATGCCAGGTAGGCTTCTTCGGCAAGGTCATATTTTTCGTTGATCCGCAACACATCGCCATAGCGCAGGAGTACAATGGGTTCGCGCTTTTCATAATTGACGCGGACCAATCTGCGGTAATTGACTTCAGCACGCCGTGTTTCATTCATGAAGCGATAAGCCTCACCCATCTTGAAGATGATGTAGTTTCTGTTGTCCTTATCACGGGTGCGCGAGTAAGCCTTTTTGTAGCGGTTAAGAGCATTGTTGAATTGATAGTTATCAAATGCTTTTTCAGCAGCTGCCATACGTCGGTTATAGCGCCTTTGGGCAATGCCTTGTTCAGGAACGGAAAAAATCAGGATCAGGAGGAAGATCAGACCTTTGATTAGCTTCATTTAATATGGGTTTTAACCGTTTGGTTTATTCAATGTATAGAACGGTGGCTGTATTAATTATTGTATGGGTTTTTCTGTTTTTTCCTCATTCTCATTGCCTTTTTCAATCACTCCTGCATCAGGTGTATCATTCTTAAGATAGACATCCGGAATCTCAGTTGATGCAGCTTCCACATTTTTCCTATGACGGGGTTCTAAAGGATCGTCATGAATGGGATCCAAGTCCTTTTTTAAACTATCGGTTGTTTTTTTCAGATCCCTTTCAATCACTGAAGTTTCATTCCTGAACTCTCTTGAAATGTCGCTTGAAGCCTTTTTCACTTCATTCATCATACGACCCAGTGAGCGTGCAACTTCTGGTATTTTGCTTGGCCCGAACACTATGAAAACTATCAGCAGGATTACGAATATTTCGCCACCGCTTATGTTAAAGAATAGTGTTACGAACCCAAAGTCCATCTGAGAATTATTATTTTTACAAAAGTAAAACTATTTGCTTATTGGCACTTAGCAAAAACGCCCATTAAAGGGCGTTTTTTGCATATCAATCAATAACAAGTAAATCAGGGCATTATTTTTTTGCAATGGTTTGCTCTGGTTTGCGGCGCGTGATCAAATCATAAGCAATTGGCGTTGCAGTAAACCATGAAGAATAGGTTCCTACCATTATACCTGCCAGCAGTGCAAATGCGAAGCCACGGATGACTTCTCCACCAAAAATGAAGATCGTTATAAGTACAACAATGGTTGTTCCTGCGGTATTCACCGTTCTTCCGAGGGTACTATTGATTGCATCATTGATGTTTTGATGCAATGGACGTTTTAAGTGCAGGGAGACGTTTTCACGAATACGGTCAAAGATAACAACGGTGTTATTCACCGAGTACCCTATGATGGTGAGAATTGCAGCAATAAATGCCTGGTCAACCTCAAGGCTGAAAGGCAATATCCCATAGAAAATAGAGTAGAGCGATATCACGATCAGGGAGTCATGGAACAATCCGGCAACAGCGCCAACACCATATTGCCAGCGTTTAAACCTGAAGGCAATGTATGCGAAGATGATTAACAGGGCAAAAGATACCGCAATAATAGCTGCTTGTTTGATATCACGGGCTACGGTGGGACCAATTTTTTGCGAACTCAAACGGCCAAGGATTTTCTCATCATCATCGGAAGTAAAATCGTCAAAAGATAATGGATCCTGGTAGAACCCGGCAACACCTTTGTAAATACCAGACTCAACAATGGAGTCTGCTTCCGGTGTGTCAATGTCAATCATGTATTTTGTTGTAATTTTCACCTGATTTGAAGGGCCGAATGTTTTTACTTCAGGCGCTGTGCCAAGTTCGCCAGCCAAAGCTGCACGTACATCAACGGTACTTACATTTTGATCGAAACGAACAACGTATGTACGCCCGCCAGTGAAATCGACACCATAATTCAGGCCTTTGAAAGTCAGGGAGGCAAGTCCGATCACGATGACACTCGCCGAAATAATATAGGAATATTTGCGGAAGTGCAAGAAGTCGAATTTGGTGTTGGTAAAAAGTTCCCGGGTAAAATTGTTATCAAAAGTAATCTTCCGGTTTTTTTCAAGTTGCCAATTGAATATCAAACGCGTTAGAAAGATTGAAGTGAACAAAGAGGAACAGATACCAATAATAAGGGTTGTTGCAAAACCTTGTACGGGGCCGCTTCCGAAAATATATAACACAATACCTGTTAGCAAGGTAGTTACGTTACCGTCAATAATGGCGGAATAAGCATTTTTGTACCCGTCGGTAATGGCAAGCTTTAGGCCTTTACCGGCTCTTAGTTCTTCGCGTACCCTTTCAAAGATAATTACGTTGGCATCAACAGCCATACCGATAGTGAGCACAATACCTGCGATGCCGGGAAGTGTTAAAACGGCCCCCAGCGAGGCAAGAACTCCCAGAATGAAGAATATATTTGCAAGCAGCGCAAGGTCGGCAACTAATCCTGCCTTGTTATAATAGAAGATCATATAAGCAAGCACAAGGATAAAAGCAATGAGGAATGAAAGCAAACTGGCAGAAATTGCTTCGCGGCCCAGCGATGGACCAACAATTTCTTCCTGAACGATACGTGCCGGTGCAGGCATCTTACCAGATTTAAGAATGTTTGCAAGGTCCTGGCCTTCCTGGATGTCGAACTCGCCGGAGATTGATGAACGGCCGGTTGGGATTTCATCGTTGACACGGGGAGCAGAGTAAACATAACCATCGAGCACAATAGCAATCTGCCGGCCAATATTATCACCTGTCAATCTTCTCCATGTGCGAGCGCCTTCGGCATTCATGGTCATGCTTACTTCAACCTGTCCTAACTGGCCGTATTCCTGGCGGGCGTCAATGATTACTTCTCCGGTGAGCGGGGCAAGGCCATCACGCGATGTTACCTTCAGAGCAACAAGCTCAAGTACATCGGGTGTATGTTTAGCTGGCTTTACATTCCAGGCCATTTTCAGGTTGCGTGGGAAAACCTCATTCACGCTCCTGAGCATACGGTTTACCCTTGCAGTATCTTTGATAGCGGCAAATCCGATTGAGGAACCTTCGCTGGGGTAAACCATGCCGTCGTTACCCTGGAAAAAATTAGGCTGAAGGTAGTTAAACAATGGATTTTCCCTGGCCCATTCTTCGCGGCTGCGATCCGCTGCCGAATCAGTTAAGGTTGTATCGGTTGCCAGCAAATCATCAAGTGATTGATCGCCTTCGGCAGTTGGTTCTGTGGTTTCAGTTTCTTCCACAACAGGCTGATCAGGAGTAACGGGTTCTTCCGGCTGTGTAAGGTCGTCGCTTTGAATAGATTCACGTTCCTGAATTGCAAGCAGACGGGTATTGGCTTCGGTAAAATAATTGGCAATTTCATTAAACTGGTAGGTTTCCCAGAATTCGAGCTGAGCAGTTCCCTGCAAAAGTTTCCTCACACGTTCCGGTTCCTTTATACCAGGGAGTTCTACCAAAATTCTTCCGGAAGCCGGCAACAATTGAATATTGGGCTGTGCGACTCCAAAACGGTCAATACGTGTACGGAGAATATTGAAAGAACGGTCAATAGCATCGTCAATTTCATCGCTTATGAGTGAAATAACCTCAGCATTGGTAGAATTGAAACGGATGCGATCCTTAAACTCAGGAGCATTGATGAAGATAGCTGCAAGACTGGCGTTGGGATCAATCGTCGTAAATGATTCAGCAAAAAGGGTAATGAGTTCTTTCTGACTAGTTTTTTCCTCTTCAACAGCCATTTCGATTGCCTGTACGAAGACAGGATTGTTGCTGTTTCCGGAGAGTGACCTGATAATATCAACAACTGAAATTTCGAGTGTTACGTTCATCCCTCCCTTAAGGTCAAGGCCGAGATTGAGTTCACGTTCCTTTGTTTCCTGGAAAGTGTATTTCCTTATTCCAATATTATATACAACCTGATTGCTCATTGAATCAAGGTAATACCTTTCGCGCGATTTCGCTATCGAATCATAGTAATATGCTTCCAGTACCTTGTCATTGTCGGCGAGCTTTGCAGCAAGCTGGCGGTTATCTTCATGATGGGCGTAGGTTCGTGCTTTACTCTCAACTCGCGTAGATATAAAGGTGAACGACAACTGGTAAAGACATACCAAGGCGAAAGCGATGGCGAAAAACTTAATGGCTCCTTTACTTTGCATTTGTTAATGGGTTTAAGAATATCTGAAATAACTACCTTTGTTTTTTTTGAGGGTGCAAAGATAGAATTATAGCTGTAAATTAACAATTTATTCAAAGCTGAAAAAAAAATGGCTTTCCGATCACTTGCATATTGATTGAAAATGTCATTTTCACACACTTTTACATCTGACTTTCAGAGGTTTTCATGATTAACAACCTACTGCTTTATGCGAATATCAGTGAACATGTTTTTTATTCTCGTCATACTGAGCACCAGTGTGATGGCGCAGGAATATCACGACTTTGGCTTCGAACGCAGCATAAACATTCAGGTTTTTGGTTCGGAAAGCGAACATCTTGACCTTGCCTGGACCGGAGGCTTGAATGCCTGTCAGTTCCATTCTTTCGATCTCAATTTCGATGGCATTGACGATTTGATAGTTTTCGATAGACATGGGAACCGCTTGCTGACTTTTATAAACAATGGCAGCGGCAGCGAATATGCTTTCAGTTTTGCACCCGAATACATTGATAACTTCCCGGCAATGGAGCATTGGGTTCAGTTTATTGATTATAACAATGATGGCAAAAAGGACATTTTCACCTATACAATAGGCGGGATCAAAGTGTACAGGAATATCTCAGAAGCAAACATCGAATTTGAGCAAGTTACGTTTCCTTACCTGCGCTCATTGTATGGAAACATTCAAACCAACCTGCTTGTGACCAATGTTGATTATCCTGCAATTGTTGACCTCGATAGTGATGGCGATCTTGACATACTTACCTTCTGGGGCCTGGGAACCTTTCTTGAAATGCATACCAATCAATCCTTTGAACTATACGGACACAGCGATTCGCTGGTTTATGCCAAAACTGATTATTGCTGGGGTTGGTTTGCCGAAAGTGACGAATCAAATGACATCACACTCGACACCTGTCTCATTTTCAAAAACAACGGCTTTTTGAACCAAATGGCAAACACTAAAGAACGGCACACAGGATCAACATTATTAACCCTCGACATGACCGGCAATGGTTTGCAGGATCTTATTCTTGGTGATATTGACTACCCAGGCCTGTTTCTATTAGAGAACGAAGGAACAATTGTTTCGGCTTATATGGCTGGATACGATACCGTGTTTCCGGCGAATACAAGGCCGGTATCGCTGTTTTCTTTTCCCGTAGCCAATTATCTGGATATGAATAACAATGGCCTCAAAGATCTTGTTGTTTCAACGTTCGATCCAAGCTTAAGGCGATCAAACCATCACCATACTGTTTGGCTTTACAATAATACCGGCACCAACGAAATGCCGGTTTTTGAGTTCGAACGCGATGATTTATTACAACACCGTATGATAGATGTTGGAGCGGGCGCTATACCTCTTTTGTTCGACCTTGACGGAGATGGCTTGCTTGATTTGCTGGTTTCAAACTATGGCTATAATGACACGTGTTTTTTCGATCAGTTCTTTAATTTGCAATGCAAATATGTTTCGCAAATCGCGTTCTATAAAAATACCGGAATTCAGGGCAGTCCGGCATTTACATTAATTAATGCTGATTTTGCGAACCTTTCTGAATTAGGCCTGAAAGCAATATATCCAAGTCTGGCCGACATTGACAATAACGGAAAGTTAGAAATGCTCATCGGTAATGAGGCTGGCAACTTGCTTTTGTTTACCGAACAATCCAGGCAAAATGGCTTACCAGTATTTGAGTTGATTGATGATAATTATCAACAAATTTCTGTTTGCGGCTTTAGTGCGCCCCAATTAATTGATTTAAACAATGATGGTTTGATAGACCTGGTATTGGGTCGGGCAAACGGAAAGCTAAGCTACTACCAAAATAGTGGCACGCTTTCAAATCCCTCATTTATAAAAGTCACCGATGAATTGGGAGGCGTAAATGTAACAGACCCAATGTTATCTTATACAGGCCACAGCATTCCACATTTCTTTCGCGATGTTGAAAATAAATTAAAGCTTTTCGTTGGTTCAGAATCGGGACGTATCCTTTACTTTAAGGATATTGATAACAATCTTGATAGTGGGTTCACACTTGCTGAAGAAAGATTGCTACTCATCAATGAAGGCATTCGCACCGCGCCAGCTCTGGGATGGATGAGTGGCAATGATTTTCCTGATTTGATTATCGGTAACTACCGGGGCGGGCTTTCTTATTACCGTGGAATCACGCCTAAGCCGTTTGGTATCAAAAAGCCAGTTATTCCAGGACAAACTAGCTTTGATGTTTTTCCGAATCCGGCTTCAACAAGCCTTACATTGACTCATAAAAACAGTAGGAATTATACGACTGAGCTGCAGGTTTTTGATCTTACCGGAAGGTTAATTTTTGAAGAAAAGGCCTTGCAAAACCCTTTAAATATTCAAGTAAGAAATTGGAATCGTGGGTTATACCTATTCAGTGTGAAATTCAAAAACCTGCAAGGAGATGAGTGGGTTAATAGAAAAAAAGTGATGATTTCGGATTAAGTCTTAGAAATTCGGCTTCAGCGCGTATTTTTCGTAGAACTCTTCAATTTTCTGAACCGCTTCTTCCGCCGTATCAACCAGCGAAAACAGGTTCATATCCTGCGGGCTGATCTTCTGTTCTTCGAGCAAGCGTTCCTCGATCCAGGCAAGTAAACCTTCCCAATAGGATTTTACTACGAGAACTATTGGGAAACTGACCAGTTTATGCGTTTGTATTAAAGTTATTGCTTCAAACAATTCATCAAGTGTACCGAAGCCACCGGGAAGCACAATATAGCCTTGGGCGTAACGCATGAACATGACTTTGCGGACAAAGAAATAATCAAAATTGATGAGTTTATCTGGATCAATAAAAGGATTAGAATACTGCTCATGCGGGAGCACGATGTTCAGTCCCACCGATTTGCCTCCGCCATAATGAGCGCCCTTATTCGCAGCTTCCATGATTCCGGGGCCACCACCGGTGATGATGCCAAAACCTTTCTTGGTAAGCAGGTAGGCAATCTGCTCAGCCAGTTTGTAATATGCATGGCTTGGTTTGGTTCGGGCCGATCCGAAAATTGACACACAAGGCCCGATGCGACCCATTGTTTCATAGCCATCAACAAATTCGGCCATGATCTTAAAAACCGACCATGAATCGTGGGATTTAATCTCGTTCCAGTCTTTTTGCGTAAATGCAGCCCTGATACGATCTTCGGAATTAAATTCGTTGTGGTTCATGGGGTTCAGTGTTCGGCGTTATTTAATTGGCAAAAATAATCAATTTGTATCGAATCGTTTACAAATGGAATAACCTTATGATATAAAGCGATTTATCTATAAGTCTGTATCATACTTTTTGAGACTATGAAATCTAATCAGACTTTAAGCTCTTCCTTCAAAAACTCCGCCGTATATCCTTTGTTTTGCCTGATGATTTCTTCCGGGGTGCCTTGCGTTACGATGGTTCCGCCGGCATCGCCGCCATCGGGTCCCATGTCAATGATGTAATCAGCGGTTTTGATCACCTCCATGTTGTGCTCAATCATGATGATCGTATTCCCTTTTTCCATGAGGCGGTTCAGCACATCCAGCAATACTTTTACATCTTCAAAATGCAGGCCGGTAGTGGGTTCGTCGAGGATGTACAGGGTTTTGCCTGTATCTTTACGCGAAAGTTCGGTGGAGAGTTTTACCCGTTGTGCTTCACCGCCTGAGAGCGTTGTGCTTTGTTGTCCGAGGGTTATATATCCCAGGCCAACTTCCTGGATGGTTCTGATCTTGTGTACGATAGGAGGGATGTTTTCAAAAAACTCAACCGCCTGGTTAATGCTCATGTCCAGCACATCGCTGATGGATTTGCCTTTGTAGCGGACTTCCAGTGTTTCGCGGTTGTAGCGCTTGCCATAGCAGGTATCGCAAAGCACATGTACATCGGGCAGGAAATTCATTTCAATAACTTTTACTCCGGCGCCTTTGCAGGTTTCGCATCGCCCGCCTTTAACGTTAAATGAGAAACGGCCGGGTTTATAACCGCGGATCTTAGCTTCAGGCAATTGTGTGTACAACTTTCGTATTTCATCAAATACACCGGTATATGTGGCTGGGTTCGAACGCGGTGATTTTCCAATTGGCGATTGGTCAATTTCAATCACTTTGTCAATATTGTCTATGCCTTCAATTTTCTTATACGGCAGGGGCTCTTGCTCGGCGCGGTAAAAATGGCGGTTGAGAATAGGAAATAAAGTTTCGTTGATAAGCGATGACTTGCCGCTGCCCGATACACCGGTAATGCAAACAAACAATCCAAGCGGGATTTTCAGATTCACATTTTTAAGGTTATGCCCGGTAGCGCCGTTGAGTTTAAGATGATGGCCATTGGGCGCCCGGCGATGTGCCGGTACTGCTATGGATTTCTTCCCGCTAAGATACTGGCAGGTAATAGTATTGCAGTCGTGCATTTCTTTTGGCGAACCTTGTGCGACAATCCTGCCGCCAAGCCTCCCGGCGCCAGGGCCGATGTCAACCACATGATCGGCAGCCAGGATCATATCCTTGTCGTGCTCAACCACTAACACTGAATTTCCAATATCCCTTAAATTCTGCAAAGCTTTGATGAGCCGTTGATTATCACGTTGGTGAAGGCCGATACTGGGTTCGTCCAGAATATATAAAACGCCCACCAGTTGCGACCCGATCTGTGTGGCCAGCCGAATCCGTTGCGATTCGCCGCCACTGAGGCTGGCTGCAGGCCGGTTCAGGGTAAGATAACCCAATCCGACTTGCAATAAAAACTCAATGCGGTTATTGATTTCCCGGAGGATTTCGCGTGCAACAACCTGCCGGCGCTCGTCAATTTTTTCAAGCACTTCATTTACCCATGCTGCAAGGTGAATAAAATCAAGGTCAATCAACTCACCAATGGATGTGCCTGCCACCCTGAAATGCAGCGATTCCTTTTTGAGCCTGCTGCCATTGCATTCAGGACATTCTACTTTGTTCATGAATCCGGAAGCCCATTTTCTGATTCCCGCCGAGTTTGACAGGGCATCCTGGCTCATGATAAAGTTAATGATGCCATCGAAGTTAAGGTTGTAAGTGCTTGTAACTCCGAGGTATTCGTTTTTTACTTTAATCAATTCGTGCGAACCGTAAAAAAGCGTATCCAGGGTTTGCTGGCTAAGTTCACCCACTGGCGTGTCCATGGTATAGCCATGTTTCAGCAAAATTCCTTCCACCTGTTTGAAAATCCATGTAGGTTTGAATTCACCCAAGGGTGCAAGTCCGCCTTTGCGGATACTGCGTTTGGGCTCGGGCATGATGCGGCTCATATCGGCCTGCGAGATCACACCAAGCCCGTTGCATTTAGGACAGGCCCCATACGGCGAATTGAAGGAAAATGAATTGGGTTCAGGTTCATCATAGCTAATTCCTGTGGTGGGATCCATCAAGGAACGACTGAAATACTGAACCTCGTTATTTGTCTCACTCATCACCAGGAGCGAGCCTCGGCCATGTTTCATGGCTGTCTGAACCGATTGTGCGAGCCGCCTGCCGGAAGCCTCATTAATCTTCAGGCGATCAATCATTAACTCGATATCGTGGATTTTGTAGCGGTCGAGTTGCATGCCAAAGCTGAGTTCTTTCACTTCACCATCAATTCGAACCTTCAGAAAGCCCTGGCGGCGCATATTGTCAAGCATTTCTCGGTAATGTCCTTTGCGGCCTTTTACAAGTGGCGCCAGCACCATAATATTTTGCTCACTAAACTTTTTTTGGATCAGACCAATAATCTGTTCTTCGGTGTAGCGAACCATTGGTTCACCGGTAACATGCGAATAGGCATCGGCAACACGGGCAAATAACAAGCGAAAAAAATCATAAATCTCGGTGATAGTTCCAACGGTAGAACGTGGATTGCGACCGGATGATTTTTGCTCAATAGCAACCACAGGGCTCAAACCGCTGATCTTATCCACATCGGGTCTTTCAAGATTACCGATGAATTGCCTGGCGTAAGCGGAAAATGTTTCCATATAGCGGCGCTGGCCTTCGGCATAAATGGTATCAAATGCAAGAGAAGATTTACCGCTGCCGCTCAAACCTGTGATCACAACCAGTTTGTTTCGGGGAATAGAAACATCAATGTTTTTGAGATTGTGCACACGCGCTCCCAGCACCTCAATGAGTTCTTCACTTTTGTTTATTTCTTCTGACTTTACAGATTTTACAATTTCTTCCCTCATGGATATGGCGCCTCTAAAAAGTCTGCAAAATTACTGAAAATAATGGCAGCTTGGTTTGGCTGGATGTATCCGGGAATGACAACTATAGGTGCAGCGCACCGAAATATTTGTAGAGGAAGAAGTTTGTAAGGCTTTAAAGGTGCAGCGCACCGCAACATTAATCTCTGGTCGAAGATATATTTCGGTGCGCTGCACCTTCAATTAAGATTTTAATTGCTATTTCTACAAATAGTACGGAGCTCTGCACCTGTATGGATGCGAGGATAGTGTAATGATTTTATATAGGCAGAAATGGTTCTCCACTACAAGCAAATCATTGTTCTAATACATTGAAAGGTATGAGCCGGATTAGCTTCTTGCTAACGTTGCTAGTTCATTGTTCTATCCAGAGAACCGAATTGCCGCCACCAAATTCGTTTTCTTCCCACAGTGGGTTGGCTGGGTCGAGTATCCATTCACCGTCCACGATGAATTTGTAGCTGTGTCTGCCATAAGCCAGATTAACAGGAAAAACCCATTCCCCATCCCTGAATACCATACGGTATTGCTTTGTATGCCAGCCATTGAAACTTCCTGCAACAATAACATGGTTCGCATCGGTGAAACCCTGTAACTTAAAAACATGGTTTGGCTTGAATGCCACAAAAGAATTAACATAGTCGCCTTCGCCTGTTGTAAAAGGATTAAGCGGATCAGCGATCCAACGGCCATCCACAATAAGCTTGTATTCGTAATTGCCCGCTGCAAGCACGTAGGGCAATTGCCAAATACCAGCTTTCTTTTCCATTAATAATTCGCCTGTGTTCCAGGCGTTAAAACTGCCGGTAAGTATAACTGACCCGGCCTCAGGATAATTTTTAAGTTTAAAAACAAGTGTGTCGCCTATTCCTAAAAATGAATTGTAATTGCCCGAGCCATCAGGCCGTACATAAGGGTTAGCGGGATCATTGATCCACCGGCCATCAACAATGAATTTATAGGCATGTGTTCCTTCCCGCAGATATAATGGAAGCTCCCATCCTGCCGGGGTCCTTTTCATATCAAGCTCTCTTTGATTCCAGGAATTGAAGCTACCTGCCACCGTTACCCTCCGGGCATTGCTTTCATTGGCCAACGTGAAAACATGGTTGTAGCAATATACCACAGAGTTATAGCTGCGGTGTCCGTCTTTTTCTTTCAGCTTGTTGTTTGGGTCGTACATCCAGTTTCCGTCAACAATAAATTTATAGTAATGCTTGCCAGCCGGAAGCTGCAGGCAGACTTCCCATCCCTTTTCAGTTTTTTGCATAGGAAGTTGCATGGTGCTCCATTGATTAAAGGAGCCCGATAAAAAAACTGATCTGGCTTTATTTTGGTCAGGAAGTAAGAAACAGGCCAGACCATCATGATAGTTAAAAACTTCAGCAGAAGTAAAACTGTTTCGGCCATAATTCGCTGGTATGCTGACCGGTGGCGGAGGCTTAGCATGATCCCGTTGCCCTGAGAATAAAATGTATTCAAGATGTGCGTCTGAGTCTTTGCCGAA
This sequence comes from Bacteroidales bacterium, assembly GCA_014860575.1. Taxonomy (NCBI): domain Bacteria; kingdom Pseudomonadati; phylum Bacteroidota; class Bacteroidia; order Bacteroidales; species Bacteroidales bacterium. The sequence continues at coordinate 2,834 of JACZJK010000011.1, read as the reverse complement.
GTCTTTTGATAATTCCAACTGACCTTTTCTGACAGTCCTGACGATCCATTCGGTACTGTCGTTAATAAAATCCATTTGCTCGTTAAAAATAGCACTGACTATCAGGCTGTCGAGATCATACAACTCAGCAAACCGTGCTCTTTCCTCATTGTTCCAGTTAAGATTGATGTTAAGGACAAATCTTCCATCAATCATTTTTCCGGCTTTTTCCGGCTCTGTTTGCCCCCAAATCAAGTTTGTGTAGCAAAGGGCAATTATTAACACAAAATATTTCAGGAGTTTATTCATTTTTATCGTTCTTATTAAATACAATACCAAGTTTTTTTTGCCGGAAGTTTATAATAAACACTCCTTTTTCAAGGAAATCGCAACCCAGCATTCCATCAATGCGAACACCATAGGTATTGCTCATGGAGTTCAGATTGGTAATAATAGTGTTCATTTCCGAAAAGTGGGATTTACCCAGAGAGAAATCATTCATTGATCCATACAGTACTTCAACGCTCTGGGCTCTCGCACCGCGAAGCTTCGATCTTCCAGAAACGCTCACAGTACTGAGAACCTTGTTTGGCAGGTGACTACCAAGAACATTGCTCTCTGCGCCAGTATCAATGCAGAAAATGAGCTTTCTGTCAGCAATATAGCCATCAACAAAAATAACATCCACAAAAACCTGTATGGGCAGATTGATATCAGTTGATAGCAAACCTCCTGATGTTGCAAGCCTTTTACCGCCAAAATCGAGCCGGTGCAATTCCAGAACACTGCGATAAAGATCAATTACAACTTCAAAATCTGAGATCAGATTAAGGCCAAAAAATCCCAGCACTTTCACGTTCCTGGCTGTTTCAATATGCCCGAGATCTGTTATATCTGCTTCAAGGTTCTGAAAATTAATTTCCGATATCTGCAGGTTTTTAATCCGCGAACTAGCTAAAGTGCCAGTTGATCCGGTAATTCCGCCAGCCATCAGGCTCCCCGTTTTTCGGTTGTGCCTGAAGTAAATACTGTTCAGCACAAGCCTGGATGAACCAGTATCAAGTATCAGATTGCCAGGTACACTGTCAATGATTGCCTCGAGAAGTATAAGGTTACCTGCCCTTTTTAGTGGTATGGTGATGGATTCAAAATCATCGGTAATGCTGCTGGTTATTATTGATATAGTATGATCCGGCCAGGAATCAACCCTGAATTCCTGGCAGGATTTATTGACCGGTAAAGCCAACACTTCAGGAAAATATTGGATTGACATGACAGGCAAAAAGCAAAAACAGAGCAAAGTAAGTTTCAGCATTCCCTTAGAATAGAAGATTAAACAAGAAAGCAAAGGTAGCGGAATTGATTGAAGTACGCTATTCTGCAGCAACGCTATTGCACACAGCAGATTTTTTGTAATTTTGTTAGCATTAAGTTTGAAAAGTGTTCAAAGTCAATCAATTTAAAGTAATTGGAACGACCACCCAAACTCATATTGATATGAAAACAATGAAGATGAGCTTTTTTCCGAGAAAGCATTTGCTGGTTTTTATGCTGGTTTTAGTGTTCATGCCCGGGGCTTCAGCCCAGTTTTATTACATCAACTTTGAGGGAAACGGGGCAGCGCTTTTTGTAGATAGTGTGAAGGTTCACAACATTACCCAGGAAACCTCGCTGGTGATGAATGGATCGGATACATTATTCCTTTTTGGAACTGTTGGAAACACAGAGCCTGTTACTTCAATGGAAAGCGAACTTGTGCTTTTTCCGAATCCAGCAGGGAATATATCCTATTTCAAATTTCCTGTATCTGAACCTGGAGATCATGTAATCAGCGTATATAACCTAAGTGGAGAACCAATTGCCAGTTCGAAGGTGATGTTGGGTAAAGGATTTCATGAATTTGAGATTTCAGGATTGAGAACGGGGTTTTACCACTTACAGGTTGTTAGCGGAAACATGAAACTTGGCAGCAAACTGATAATGACAGAATCGGCCAACGACGATCCGACGATCAGAAAAATAGCTGACAACCCGGTGCATCATGAAGCAATATTTAAGTCAGGCAGGGGAGTGGTTGAAATGCAATACAATACTGATGATCTGCTGCTGATAACCTGCTATGCGGATATTTATGCCGTTGTGATCCCGCTTGTGGCAATCAAAAGTGAAACCATCACTGCCCAGTTTGTTCCATGCACAGATGGCGATGGAAATCACTATCCTGTGGTTTTTATTGGTTCGCAGATTTGGATGGCACGCAACCTGGCAACTACCAAATACTCTGATGGAAGCGATATACCCAACATCACGGTGGGTTCAACATGGAGTAACCTGACTACCGGCGCATATGTGTGGTATGGCAACAATATTTCCAACAAACAAGTTTACGGTGGATTGTATAATTGGTATGCTACCAATCCCGCTACCAACGGTAACAAAGAATTATGTCCGGAAGGATGGCGGGTTGCAAGCGACGCAGATTTTACAGCACTGACAAGCTTTCTTGGCTCAACCACAACTGCCGGTGGTAAATTAAAGGAAACAGGGTTCACACACTGGAATAGCCCGAATACAGGAGCCACCAATGAAAAAGGGTTTACAGCTTTGCCAGGTGGCTGGCGTGGCTGGAATGCCAATTTCCAGGATATGGGCACTTATTGCTGGTTTTGGACGCAAACTGAACAGGTCGGCAATTTCGCCTGGTTACGCAACATGTTTCACAACGCCGCCAATATGGGACGAGGCACCGTGAACAAAAGCCATGGTTTGGCTATCAGGTGTATTAAGGATTAATCGAGCAATAACCCATTAAACAGTAACTTATAAGTTGCCGGTGTCTGGCCGCGGTGGTGAGG
>JACZJK010000010.1 GCA_014860575.1 Bacteroidales bacterium | reverse complement strand
CTATAAAAGAAGTAGTTAAAGAGAAATATAGCCACATTGCACGCCACAGTGATAAGAACCCCGAAAGCTGCTGTGGAGGCGGATGCGCTGACGATTTCACAACCTTCAGCGATAGTTATGAACACCTTGAAGGCTATGAACCCGATGCCGATCTTGGTTTAGGCTGTGGCATTCCTACACAACATTCGGATATCAAACCGGGCGACACTGTTGTTGATCTGGGTTCGGGTGCAGGCAATGATTGCTTTGTTGCAAGGGCATTAGTTGGCGAAAATGGCAGGGTAATAGGTCTGGATTTTTCGGATGATATGTTGGCCAAAGCTAACAAGAATGCACTGAAAATGGATTACACAAACGTGGAATTTATTCAGGGCGATATTGAAGACATGCCACTCAATAGCACTATTGCAGACGTGGTTGTAAGCAATTGTGTACTGAACCTGGTTCCCGACAAGCAAAAAGCCTTCAGTGAGATTTTCAGGATTCTAAAACCCGGTGGCCATTTCTGCATTAGCGATGTGGTGCTTGAAGGTGAATTGCCAGATGTATTAAAATATGTGGCTGAAATGTATGCCGGTTGTATTTCCGGAGCATTGCCCGCCGAAGATTACATGAAATTGATTGAAGAAAACGGGTTTACCAACATCAGAATTGCTGCTGTGAAACCTATTCATGTTCCTGATGAAATACTACTTGAGTACATTAGTAATGCAGAACTGTTCGACTACAAAACCAGTAACAAAGGCATTAAAAGTATTACTGTTTATGCAGAAAGACCTTTATAAAAACTAGTCAGGTGATTGTTATTTGTCATTCTTCTCCGCCGCGGCGGAGAAGAATCTAATTTACAGACAAGTACAGATCCTTCACTACGTTCAGGATGACAAGATACAAAATTCAAAATATCCGAGACCATCATTTGTAAGCTGAACCATCATGACCGAAAAGAAAACCATTGGGGTATTTGAAAAATACCTGACCCTCTGGGTTGCACTGGGAATATTGGCCGGAATTGGCATCGGGCATTTTGCCGGTGATAGTATCGATGCAATCAGCAGCCTGGAAATTGCCAAAGTCAACATTCCTGTTGCGGTTCTTATATGGCTGATGATTTACCCCATGATGCTGCAGGTTGATTTCACCAGCCTCAAACAAATAAGGAGAAAACCAAAAGGCATAGTTTGGACAGTAGTCATCAACTGGCTGATCAAACCATTTACGATGGCTTTTTTTGCATGGATATTTTTCTCAAAATTGTATGCAGCCTGGATTGATCCGGCACTGGCCGGCGAATACATTGCCGGCGCCATTATTTTGGGAGCCGCCCCGTGCACTGCTATGGTGTTTGTATGGTCCTACCTTGTTGATGGCGATCCTAACTATACGTTGGTTCAGGTTTCTGTGAATGATTTGATCATTCTTGTAGCATTCGTTCCTATCGTTGGCCTGCTTCTAGGAATCACGGATGTTGTTATCCCATATGACACGCTGGTAGCCAGTGTAGTCATTTTTGTTGTCGTTCCTTTGGTTGCAGGTGTGATTACACAGCGCATCCTTTTAAAATCGCGCGGTGAGGAATGGTTCAAAAACACATTTTTGCCGAAGTTAAAACCTGTTAGTATCATTGCATTGCTAGTAACGCTTGTATTGCTTTTTGCTTTCCAGGGGCAAAATATCATCAACAATCCGCTTATTATCCTTCTTGCAGCGGTTCCTCTTGTTATCCAAACCTATTTTATCTTTTTCCTGGCCTGGTTCGGAGGACGATGGCTGAAGCTAAGACATAATGTTTGCGCTCCAGCAGCCATGATTGGCGCAAGCAATTTCTTTGAATTGGCTGTTGCCGTAGCCATTGCACTTTTCGGATTACAATCACCTGCTGCGCTCGTAACGGTCGTTGGTGTGCTGGTAGAAGTTCCGGTAATGTTGTCGCTGGTGTATCTGGCAAATAAATGGAAATATTAGTTTTGCAGCAAGTGCAAACGTTGGATCATTATAAGTTGGAACTACAAATACTGAGTCTTCTCTATCATTTCCCAAAACCCTAAGAACTGATACTTTTTAGCTGATCCTTTCAGCTTGCTTATTCCTTCCATGCATTCCTATCATTCATTGGATTGTGAAATCTGGTTTCAGTAAAATATTCGCAGCCAACACTCCTTCAGCAAGAGAAAATACACTTTCAGCTTGCAGAACCGCGCTTCCACCAACATCACTTTTACCGGCGAATGGGTAGCCTCTACTTTTGCATCGAATTTTTAACAAATACCTACCCATTATTACAATGAAAACAAAACAAACCACAGGCAAGATCATCTTCTTGATTATGATCCTGGCTTTTAACTCTTTTAGTGCTTTTTCGCAAAGTGTTCTTAAACAAACAGTCAGAGGCGAAATAATTGATGCTGATACAAAAGCTCCCCTAATCGGAGCCACAATCATTGTTGAAGGCACAGATCCATTGACAGGAACCATTGCCGATGCTGATGGCAATTTCCGCTTTGATGCTGTACCGCTTGGGCGTCACAATTTCAAAGCTACTTATGTTGGTTACGAACCGTTTACGCTTTCCGAAGTATTGGTTGGTTCAGGCAAAGAGGTTGTGTTGAAAATCGAACTGAAAGAATCCTCCTTATCACTTGGCGAAGTGGTGGTCAGGGCCAATACAAGCAAGGATAAACCCGTAAATTCAATGGCAACATTGAGTGCACGGACATTCAGCGTTGAAGAAACCAGTCGCTATGCAGGAGGAATGGATGATCCCGCCCGACTGGCAGCCTCATTTGCCGGGGTCACCACCACCCAAACCACCAGCAATGCTATCATCATCAGGGGAAATTCGCCCAGAGGAGTGCTATGGCGTTTTGAAGGGCTTGATATTCCCGCCGCTTTTCACTTCCCGAATGTTGATTTTATCGGAGGTGGCGGTTTCACAGTGCTGAGCAATCAGATGCTCAGGAATTCCGACTTTTTCACAGGCGCATTTCCGGCAGAGTATGGCAATGCCAGTTCGGGTGTGTTTGATATTAAAATGCGAACCGGGAACTCTGAAAAGCGAGAATATACGGCGGGAATCAGTTTGATTGGAACGGATTTCTCTGCCGAAGGACCTTTTGTAAAAGGCGGGAAAGCAACCTACCTTTTCAATTACCGCTATTCAACCCTCGGTATTCTTGGGCCATTGTTGAATTTCCCAAACCTCCCTACCTATCAGGATTTGAGTTTCAAAATGGATTTTCCAACTGAAAAAGTCGGCACTTTCTCATTCTGGGCACTGGGCGCTCATGATATCAACAATAAAACCGAGGAAAGCGATTCAACAAAATGGGAAAACGATATCAGCCGGATGAATCAGAAATACTACAATCGTTTTGGCGCGATTGGCCTTTCACATCGCATCTCATTGGGTTCTAAAACTTTTGTTCATACCACACTGAGCGCAGATGGAATGAGGTACGGCCTCGACAAAAAGGAACTTACTATGGATCTTGTGCTTTTACCTACCGATTACATAAAAAGTACTGAAGGTAAGTACACGCTCCGCTCTATTGTGAACCACAAGTTTAACCAACGAATCAGTTCACGCAGTGGAATTACCGTTAACAGTCTCTTCTTCGACAACACGCTGAGAAAAGCATTCCGGGACAATCCTGAAGAGATGATTACATTCGTAGATAACAGCGGAACGGGCTTCTCAACACAGTTTTTCTCGCAATTCAGAATTGAGCTTTTGCCTAATCTTTCAACCAATGTCGGTTTTCACTCAATGTATCTTAACGTAAACGACAAAATTACTTTTGAACCACGCCTGGGATTTAATCTGAACCTGACTGAAAATGACGAATTGAGTATTGCCTACGGTTTGCATTCTCAAATGGAAGAACTGCGCACTTATTATTCTCAAACCACTGAAGATGGCATCGTTGATATGCCGAACAAAGGACTTGATTTTATGAAATCTCATCATATCGTTCTGGGATATAGCCGAAAAGTGTGTGATGTGATGCGCATAAAAATTGAACCCTACTACCAGTTATTGTTGGATATTCCTGTAATACCGAATAGTTCATTTTCAATTATCAATATTACCTCTGATTGGGCAATCAATAAAAAACTGGAAAACACCGGAACCGGAACAAATTACGGTATTGATATAACCCTTGAGCGGTTTTTGAAAGACGGCTATTACTACCTTTTCACAGCCTCCCTCTTTGACTCAAAGTATGTTGGGGGTGATGGCAAAAAATACAGCACCCGTTTTAACAGGGGCCATGTTGTGAACCTGCTCGCCGGAAAAGAATGGATGCTGAACGACAGAAATATCCTTAGCATTAGTGCAAAAGTTACCTATATGGGAGGTTTGCGTTACACACCCGCGCTGTATGACGAATCCATAGCTGCCAAAATGTACAAGCCTGATGTTGCGCAGATGTGTGCTAGTCAGTTCCCCACCTCCACCGGAGTTGACTTTACGATCAGTTACCGGGTAAACAAAACAAGATATACAGGGGTATGGACGCTCATGGTTAAAAATGCACTGATGCAACCTGATTATTCCGATCCTTTCTATGATCTCATTAGCAAAGATGTGATCATTGACCAAATGAAAATGCCCATCCCGTCAATTGGTTATAAAATCGAGTTTTAGGTAAGCATCTAACAAATTTCAGGGATGTTCAGGTTCGAAACCAGGCTCAAAGAATAAGCAAAATGATAACTTTTAAGAAGATGAATCAGGTTTTGATTGTTATGCTGATCTTTGTTTGTGGATTGTTCATCTCCCTGCTGGTTTACCTGATTTTGATCAGTCCGGGCAAACCAGAGGCTTTTAAAGATGAGCAAGGAAATATCCTGTTGGGAAGTATTTCAGAAAAAGTATTTGTTCGCATCGGTGGTACAAAGCAGGGCATGTACATTCGAAGTAAAAATGTAAATAATCCTGTTTTGTTATTCGTACACGGCGGACCAGGCTTCCCGAATTACTTCCTGTTTGAAAAATATAATCCGGGGCTTGAGGAGTTTTTTACGGTTTGCTACTGGGAGCAACGTGGTGGCGGGTTATCGTACGATCCTGAATTGAGCATTGAAAGTATGACCCTTGAACAACTGTCTTACGATGCTATTGAAGTAAGCAATTATCTGAGGGAACGGTTCGTAAAGGAAAAGATTTACTTGCTGGCATGGTCGGGTGGAACCACCATTGCATTGCCGGCAATATCGAAGGCGCCGGAGCTTTTCCACGCCTATATTGCTATGGGACAGATAAGCAGGCAGCGTGAATCGGAGAGAATGGCCTACAACTTTATGTTGAAGCACTACACTGAACTCAACAACCAACAATCAGTGTTGCGGTTGAAAAAGTTTAATGATTTGAAAACAGAATCTGATGTGATCTCTTTTTACAACTCGCTTACCCGTGACAAGCTAATGCATGAGTTGGGTATTGGAACAATGCGCAATATGAAGTCTGTTTTTAAAGATATTTTTCTGCCTGTCTGGACATGCAGGGCTTACACGCTCCGGGAGAAATTCAACATCTGGAAATCGAAGATAAAGTTCCTGCCAAAAACAAACCTGAAAAACGAAACCCTGATCACCGACTTCTTTGAAGCTTATCCTAAAATAGATGTTCCCATATATTTTATGAGCGGTAAGTACGATTTGACTGTTAATGTGGATTTGTCAAAGGCGTACTGTAATCATCTTAATGCTCCGCTGCATGGGTTTTACACTTTCGAAAATTCCGCTCACGGCCCGTTGTTTGAAGAACCGAAACGGTTCATGGAAATACTGGAAAAGGATGTTTTGAGATTTAAAACCACGCTGGCAGACTAAGATTAAGCAGCAACGGAATCTGCGGGCTGACCACTTTTCTTACTAAACGTACACTAAAAATGCATAATTTTGCACCCTAGGATATAACATCCTGACAAGCATCAATATCTTCTAAATCAATTACTATAAATCAAATATTATTATGCAATCCCAATACAAATGCCCAAACTGCTCAAACATTTTTGAAGCTGAAGGCGAGAAATTTGAATATCATAGCCCGGTTTACGGCCCCTGTTCAAAAAATGTGAGTGAAAGCCCATGCTGCAAGGTTCAAAGCGATGAATACCGCGAACCCCATCCCGGAAAGAAATCATCAGAACCAGTGCCCATGCCGGCTGGTGGATGTTGCTGCGGTGGCGGAGGCTGTGAGTTTTAGCAAATACAACCATGAGAATTTCAATCTTTTTAATTTTAGTGCTTATATTGCATTTTCATGTAACAGCGCAGCCACCGCAAGGTTACTATAATGAAGCTGCCGGTCTTACGGGCACAGATTTACAGGAAGCTTTGCACGAGATCATCAAGGATCATCAGGTTCAGACCTATGGTTCGCTTTACGATCATTTTGAGTCAACGGATCGCAAACCCAATCTGAGTGTGTGGGATATGTATTCTGATGTTCCGGGCGGCACGCCTCCGTATTCTTTCTATTACAACTCGGGAGATGAATGCGGCAATTACAATGGAGAAGGCCAGTGCTACAACCGTGAACATAGTTTTCCACAAAGCTGGTTTGGCGGGAGTGTACTGCCCATGCACACCGATCTGTTTCACCTTTATCCAACCGATGGTTATGTGAACAACCGCCGTTCAAATTATCCGTTCGGCGAAGTTTCAAATGCCACATGGACTTCACAGAATGGCAGCAAGGTTGGTAACAATGCATCACCTGGCTATAACGGTCTTGTGTTCGAACCGATTGATGCCTACAAAGGCGACTTTGCACGCAGCTGTTTTTATATGTCGGTTCGCTATTACGAGCAAGACAATAGCTGGCCGGGAAGCAATATGACCAATGGTTCACAACTAAAACCCTGGGCGCTGGCCTTGATGATGGAGTGGCACGAAAATGACCCTGTAAGCGCAAAGGAAACCAGCCGTAACAATGCAATTTACACTATTCAGGAAAACCGCAATCCGTTTATTGATCACCCGGAGTATATTGAAGCAATCTGGGGCGATCCTTCCGGAATAATTGCACAGGACAAAAACACAACTTTATCGGTTTACCCGATTCCTGTGGTTGATTATTGTCAGTTTGTTTTTTCTTATCCGATTGAAGGCAATATTTCAGTGGACGTTTATAACCAGCTTGGCCAGCAAATCAATTCCACCTATAGCTTCGCAGAAGGAACAATTACGCTTGAAACTGCTAATCTGCCCAAAGGTTTTTATTTGGTTACAATTGGTTTGGATAGCCAATCACCTTTATTTGTCAAGATCCTGAAATAATTTCTGGCAATCGCTTCTGACGAAATCGCCCGTAAATAAATGTGAAGGTAAATGGGAAATCAGCCCTGTTGCTTTTTATACACCAGCACTTGAACCTTTTCAGTTGTTATTAAGCCACCGTACTTGGGATGATCGAAAAACTTCTCCACTTGTTTGATGAATCCGTCAATCTTCGAGGCTTCGTCAACCATCTCGATAACCATGGGTAAATCTTCCGATAAGGCCAGAATTTTTGCGGTATGTACAAAACTATTGGCGCCATATCCCATCACGCCGCGTAAGACAGTTGCCCCTGCAACACCGTATTTCTTTGCCGCCAGAACAATGGCTTCATAAAGAGGCGTATTTCCTATTTTATCTCCCGAACCAACAAAAATTCGCAACAATTTTGCTTCACCATTCAGTTCCATACAATTGGTATTTAAAGTGAGCGGACCATAGACATTCCGAAAAAGCATGCTGCCAGGCCTGCAAAAATACTGATCATCGCATACATAAGAACATTAAAGTATTGCCCATCGCGAAGCATCAAAATCATTTCAACAGTAAAGGTTGAGAAAGTTGTGAACCCGCCGAGTAAACCAATGGTTAGAAAAAGCTTCCATTCATCAGACAATATTCCACCTTTTTCGCTTAATGCGTAAACGATGCCAATAAGAAGTGAACCAAGAACATTCACGACCAAGGTACTTATTGGAAAAACCGGTTCGAACCAGCGATAAATCAGATGTGCAAACAGATAGCGGCCTATGCTTCCGAAAAAACCACCAATGCCGACAATTAAAAGACTCTTGATCATGCGCGTTATGATTAATCATATTCCAGGAGTCATCAGCCATTGGCGGCGGTTAAGGGCGAACTCCATCGCCGGAGCAAAGATACGCAACGAGACTACTTTATCATTCCCAAGCCCTCCAATGCCGAAGCATCTTCCGGACGGATCAACAAAACTTTGTTGAACAGGGCGCTTGCCTCCCGCGTTTTCCCAAGCCGATAATTGGCCCAGGCAAACATGATCAAGGCATCGTAATCAAATGGGTACATATTGGCAATGCGTTCAAAATGGTCAAATGCGTTCTTATAGTCCACGCGGTTGTAGTAAATCAATCCCATTCGATAGTTTGTGAGATAATGGTTGGGGTCAATCTTCAGGATTTCCTGGTACCGCGTCACAACCTGATCCCAGTTTCCGATGGCAGATGCCGGCAGGGCAAATCCCAGCCGCGCTTCAACGCTATAGGGCATAAGCTGGATGGCCTTGTTGTAATAAGCCGCCGATTCGGTAAAAGATCCATTGTTATAAGTGAGCCATCCCAGGCGGAGATTTATCTCATACGAGTTTTCATTGTATTCCTTGCGCAGTATTTCAATGGCCCGGGTGTACTCACCCGAAGTTTCTGCCTTATAGCTTGCGGCAAATGCTTCCTGCAGGGTTTTACCATTTTGGGCTGTAAGTTGCAACGATGCAATGAAAAGCAAAACCATAACTGCTATGAATCTTCTTTTTATAGTTTCCATTTGAGTCCTCCCATAAAGTTGTAATTGTTATAATTAACGGGTCGCGTTATAAAAGTATTGTAATCAGTGAATTCGATGTATTTATCCTGTTGTTCAGTAAAAGTATACTCAAGCTGAAACGTGAGTTTTTCAGTAATTAGAATATATGCTGTAGCGCTAAGCCGTGAAACAATTTTAGCAGAAGTATTGAAAACCAGCAAACCATTTTCGTCGTGAGCATTTGTAAGATCGCCCCAGTGGTAGCTCCCCTGCAACCAGAGTTTTGACAAAACTTTACCCCCCAGGGTTTGCTTGAAATGCCACCGGTTTTCCTCAATTGCCGTGAGTGTTGAAATACGAGAATAGCTGTATAAATCCAGGTTCGCAAAAGGGTAAAGCTTCAGGATGAAAGTACCTTGCCACTGGTTTTCGTTATTCAGGTTTGAATTGCCTGCCATTGCTCCCAGATCAAAATATGGCATGGATTTGAGAAGTTTCATTGAAACGATATAGTTTGTAATGGTAGTGTCCATTTGCCTGATCACATATTCGTAATCAACTTCATCATAGCCAATAATAAGAGGTTTATCCCTGAAATTCAGCATGGTTAATGCAGGCACAATTTGCCAGCCTTTGGCTAACCTCAGCGGCAAATTTGCATGCAACTGATGTTGTATCAAATGATACCGGTTGTTGATTGAATCAGCGCCCTCCATCACAATACGCTGGTGTTTATCTAATTGCAGATGGGTGTAACCTAGGTACAATAAGATATGCTGAACTGGTGCAACGGTTATACCTGCATGGCCATAATACATATCACCGTTGGCATTAATTTCGCCATAAATGTCAGCCTCTCCATCAAGATCGGTGTTTTCAAGCTGCGTTGAACTGCCTGAAACTGCAGCACCTCCAAAAACCGAAATTCCTCTTATAAAAACAGGTTCAACGCTTTCTTTCTTTAGAACCTTGAAACGCTGCACGAGGGCAGCAGATTCCGTTTCCATGACTCCCCAATCGTAACATTGTCGCAGGTATGGCAACGCAACCATGTCGTTTGAATTGAACTCCAGCGCTTTCTCAAAATGAACCGCTGCCGAACGATAGTGGCCAAGCATATAATAAGCAATTCCAATTCTCATCCGCAGAAAATAATAATCCTGTCCCTGTTGGATGGCAGACTTTCCGCTATTGATGAGTTCCTGCCAGTTTCCTTTGTCGTATAATTGAAATGTCAGACTGTCTGCGGTTTTAAAATCTATTCTTTCCTGTGCTTTGAGATAGGAGCCTGTTACAGTAAAAAGTACCGCTATAATCATCAGAAGGAATTTCCTGATTGCAGCAGAATTTGATTCTCGTATGCGAAATGATGCTTTCATGATTCAACCTCTTTTGCTGACAGTTCAAGATCATCGCGTTTAACTTTGAAAAGCTCAATCCTACCTCCGCTCACCGTAATTTCAAAACTGTATGATTCGAACACTTTTCGGGCTATTTTCAATTGTGCATCCGAATGAAATTCAATACGGCTTGTTGACAAATCATCTTCAAGGTTAAAATATTTCAAACTGAAGTCAGCATGCATGAACATGTAAAATGGGGCAATAAAATCCTGGAGGAAAACCAGCAGTCCGGTTCTGAGGGAATTAAGCGGGAAGGTGTCTTTGACTTCCAGGTGATGATAGTAGCCGAGCAGCACCTTGTAAGCGCCCAGATAAAAATAATAAAGCAGCGATTTCTTATCCCCTGAAAAACCTGTAAAGTAGAACAAGTTCCCATTGTTGCGAAAATATGCTTTTGATTCCGTGCCGCTGCACTCAAGAAAGGTATAGTTATACATATCCGATTTCACTTCCCATTCAACTTTCTCAGGGTCCGATTCTTCGCGGCTAACTTCAAAGCTGATCATCTGGCCAGGAACAAAATTAAAAGCCTTAAACAAAGAGTCATTTTTTACCACATTGCTAATGGTTTGACCCTTCGTGGGGCGGTCAAAAATCTTCAGTTCAGAGTTTCCACCCGTTTTTACAAGATAATTGGCAACGGGGTAGTCTTTAGTTTTTGACCCAATAAACGGATCGGACTGAACCTGAAAATGAAGGTGCGGAACCACTGACCGCCCTGAGTTACCGCAATGGGCAATGATTTCGCCCCGCTTCACATATGTGCCCTTGTAAACCTTAATACTGCCGATTTTAAGGTGAGAAAGTTTTGTGTAAAGATTTTCGGCATGTTTGATCACAATGGTGTTGCCCCAGTTGTTGCCCAGGTTCATTTCGCCAATAGGATTATCGGGAATCCCATCCTGTATTTCCTGCACAAAACCATCGGCTGGGGCAAGAACGGGTTTTCCAAAGCAATAATAATCTTTCGGTTCGAGCCCATTGTTGCCAAAATTTTGCCCTTCATCATCAAAAATTTCAAAATCCCAGGCATGCCGCCAATCTTCCCGGTGTGTATGTTCACCGCTGTGGCCTTGTGTAACTTTCCACTCGCCCAACAGAGGAAGTGTAAGTTCGATCCAGGCGTTTACATCAAACCTCGTTTTATAATTCTGCTGCGCGTAAAGATTTTGCTCAGGCGAAAAATGCTGAACGGCCACCAATTCAGGGTTGTAATGGTTTCGCTCCCTGAATTTCAGGATATAAAGAAACATCACCACCACAATATTGAAAGCAAGGGAATAGATGGAAAGGTTCACAAGACTGAAGAATGCACTGGTTGCTGTGATGATAAAAGAAATGATGGGTGTGAGCAAAACTACCCAAAGGAATGAATATTTTGAGGGAACAATGAAGAAGCCACCAATAGCGATAGCCGTGAGAATGAAATTGAAACCGATGTAGCCATAGCTCAGGTCGGCGAGGTTCGCGCCAAACAAAATATAGAAATAATAGGCCGAGAAGAACCCAACAACCGAAAGCAAAAAAGCGATCCGTGAATAAATCAGCAATCCAATGGCTACCAGCAATCCTGCCAGCAAATGATACTGGAAAAATATAGCTGCCAGCGATCTGAAATAGATTTTTATGGCTTCGTGAATCTGAAGGTCATTGGTCCAGAAATATAGCTTAACCATTTTCATTCCGCCATACTGGTAAATCTCATTCAGCATGAAGATGCCCCGTTCGCTCATGTCCAATGCCGCAAACTGCCGCGAAGCCAGGGTTACCATCCACAAACCAAACAGGAATGGCCAGCTCAGATAGGGCAAGCCATACTTGCCAAAAAAACCTTCGAGCCAGATGCTCAGAAAAAAAGTAAACAGGGAAGCAAACACCAGGACAAAGAAAAACTCAATATCAGGCTGATAAAGCATTCCAAGGCCCAAACCAACCAGCAGGCTGTTAAATCCATAAAATCCCTGCGATACATTGGTTTTCCTGAAACCGAGAACGGTGGCGGCAATGTTTGAAACCAGCACAGCGATCAGGCCGCTCAGCCCTGCAATCCAATCAAAGAACGTAACTGCCAGCAGAATAAGCGCAAAGATTTTTTGTTTCGAAAAAAACACCTGACTGTAGCTAAACAGCACACCTTCAATGAAAAGGATAAGGGATTTTTCGGTTTTGTTTATCATGCGATTTAAGTAAAAAGTTGGCAGTGGCAGTTTGCAGTAGCAGTTAGCAGTGCCTTAATTGCTATATTGCTGACCAAAAATCCAAAAACAAAAATGGCTCTTTCAACTTCAGCCTTTCTTCTTCAGACTTCAAAGTTCAAACTTTTTTAAATGCTCTGGAACTTTTTCAAGAGATTTAAACACTTCCATGGTTTCGTTTTCACGGATTACATGCACCTGGTCCTGCATATCAATCAAAACTACCCTTGGCCTGAGGTTGATAAACTGCATCCACTGCGTCATGTTGTAAGCACCCACGTAATGGATCACAAAATGATCGCCTTTGTTCAGCAGCGGCAAGGAAGCGCTTTCGCGGATCACATCAATATTCATACACAAAGGGCCGTAAACAGTAGTGTCTTCAGTGTATTGCGAAAATTCCTGTGAGGGTGTTACCTTGTGGTCGTACCAGAAAGAGGTGAACAGGATATTCACGCCCACATCAACAATGGTGATCCTTTTTCCGATAGATGAGCGCTTATTTGAAATTACGGTTCCCAGCAGGAAGGCAGCGTCATCTACCATAGCACGGCCGGTCTCAAGAATGAGCAATGGAAGATTATCGGGCGGGAATTCAGCATTTAACAGTGCTGAAGTGATTTCTTCCGCAAACTCATCAACGGATGGAATCGTATCCACGCCTGGCAGGTAAGAACCTTTCAGTGTGTTCCGCGATGGAAATCCACCTCCCAGGTCAATGTATTTCACATCGTGATTGTAACGGCGTTTCAGGCCCAGCGCCAGGTCGGCAAGTTTGGATGCCGCAATTCCGTATGCCCTTGAACTGAGCATATAGGTTCCGATATGGCAATGCAAGCCAACCAAATCCATCTTGCCCGAAGCCATGATCTTGTTCAGCGCATCCCAGGCCTGCCCGTTTTCATAGTTGAACCCGAAGCGGTCCCAGATGGGATACACGCCGGTATCCATATTCACCCTTATGGCTACACGTGGGCGTTTACTTAACTTATCCGCAAGTTCAGTAATGGTATAGAGTTCATCAAGGTGATCAATGTGGATCAATGAATCGTTGGTGATGGCTTTGGTGAGATCATCCACAGTTTTATCAGGGCCGTTGAAAATGATTTTTTTTCCATTTACCCCGTTTTGAATGGCTTTGTCGTATTCAAACCCTGAAACCACTTCTGCCCAGGAACCTTCCTGATGGTAGATGCTGCAAACGGCATCGAGATAATTGGTTTTATACGACCATGCAAACTGCACCTTTGGATAGCGCATGGTAAATGCTTTCTTTGCCTTTTTATAATTGCTCCGGATTGTTTTTTCCGAAATCACAAACAGCGGCGAACCATGATTGCTGATCAGTTCTTTCACCGCCACCCCGTCAATATGGGTTTTAGGCGCGCGTTCATGGCGCGAACCGAATTTATTCGGCATCTCGGTTTCCAGGCGTTTAATCACCGGGCGTTCATAGCGTTGTTTTTCCATCGTTTTAAATTCCAAATTCATTATTCAAAATTCCCAGATACAAGATTCATAAATATTATTCGTGAAAATCAGTCAAATCCGCGTCATTCGCGTTCCATTAAATCCAAAATCGTAAATCTGAAATCTACAATCTTCAGAGTTCTCCGTGAGTAGAAATTTGCTGAAACTCTTCAATATCCACAATCATATCCCATGCATAGCGGACAAACATTTTGCCCACTTTGTATTCCGTAAACGGCTCAACTTTTTCTCCAAGGGCAAGACGTACAAGAGCTTCCGGAATGTTCTGCCCTACCCCTACTGCAAGGTATATCCATGCCGGCATGCGTGGATTGATTTCAAGCAAATAAAAATCATTATTCTTGTCTTTCATCAATTCAAGCTCAAATCCACCGCGCCATTTGGTCTGGCTGATAAAGCTTTTGGTGAGTTCAAGTATTTTGCGGTCAGAAATTGAAACTCCGCCCCAAGCCTTGCCTTTATCGGTGATGTACTGTTTGCGCATGGGCACCGCGGCAATGGTGTTACCCTCGCCATCGCCCAGGCCGGTTACGTTGAACTCGGTTCCGTGAACAAATTCCTGTAAAATAACCGGCGATCCCCATTTGGCCGTGATCTTGTGAAAATAATTCTTTACCTGGTCAATGTTGTACGCAACATAGGCATCGTAGTATTTACCTTTTACAAGCACAGGGTATTCGAAATCTTTACCAACACTGTGCAATGCCCCCAAATCATGGTAAACTTTTCCTTTAGGAACCTTCAAGCCATATTGTTTGCCGAACTCATCCAGGTTCACTTTCAGGCGTTCTTCAAATTGCTTCATGGTTGGAAGGAAGGAGGCGATGCCCATTTCTTTCATTCTTTTTTCGAGCCTGATGAAGGGATATAGCTCCGCATCGAAATTGGGGATGATTACATCCAGTTTCTCCTGCTCATGGATGTATTCAAGCCTTTCCATCACACTTTCAGTCCCGGAAGAAGGATAAGGAATCTGGTAAGTTTTGTCCACCAGGTCGTGCATGAAAATACCGGGCTCCAGGGATTCGTAGGCCAGGCCAATGATGCGGCAACCGAATGATTTAGCTTCCTTCAAACCGCGGATCACAGCAACACCCGGTCCGGGACTGTCAATGGCATTGAGACCCGAAACAGCAATGGTTAATTCCGGCCTCTTAGTCATTTTCAAGCAGTGAATAAGTTTGCAGCAAGGCAACAAAATCCTCAAAATCTTTTTCGAAGGAAGACTTGTCAACATTGTACTTCCCTGCAATCTTCATCTCAATTTCCTGTTGCGATTCTCCTTCGGCCAGGTAACCCAGCATTTCAGCACCCATAGGGTTTACAGTAAATGATTCGCCGGTATCGGGGTTGAACACCAGGCCTGAGGCGCTTACGGCAATATTATTTTTGATTTTCATGATCCTGAAATTATTGTACAATGAATTTCCCGGATTTAATCAAGCGATTTCCGGAGTTGATCGAGAATAAATAAAAACCTTTGGGGAAGGAAGCTGTTGAAATCATCATGTTGTCTGATTGGTTCGCAATATCAAACTTACGAACAACATTCCCTTCGATATCGTGTATAATCATTTCCGCATTACTGAGCCCATCAGGAAATTCATAGTAAATGGTGATGAAATCATTGGCTGGGTTCGGAAAAGCTTGTAAAGTTTCTTCATTGAGCACTACACCATTGCTCCCCGAAACCAGTTGCCCGGGCAAATTATACACCAGGGTCTGAATGGTGTATGGCGAAACCGAATAATTATAACTGTAGGCTACAAGTTTGGTTCCGGCAGTGCCAACGCTGTGGGCATACAGGTACTGGCATCCGGGAATACTCCGCAGCTCAGTACCGTTTTCGCTGATCACCTTTGCAGTATAAGTGTAATACTGGCCTGTTGCGTTGTAGCTATAATAAATATATGCCAGGCACAAAGTATTGTCAGTTGTAAACAGGTTTTCCGAAATATACCGGATATCGTACAAATAGTTATCAGCCGGAACCGAGAGGTTGATGGTTTTCCATAAGGTGTGGTTGGTATTGTAGATCCGGCATTGATTGGCGCCAACATCCATTATATAAAATTTATACCCCGACTGCGTAAGGTTGGTAAAAGTTCCTGAATGATTGTATGTGCTTTCAAGTGTAATTTGTCCCGTGAGGAACACCGACTGGGCCATGATTGCCATGATCAAAACAAGTTGTTTCATAAACTTAATAGTTTAATTTTTTGAAGATGCAATATTAACCGTTAATGGCTGTCGAAAGTGTATAAAATTCCCTCTAAATCGTTCAAGATTTTAAGATTTTTGTCAGATCCATTCTCTTTGATATAAGTTTGCTGCGCCTTTATAGATACCTAACTAGCAAAATGGTTTATGAATACTGAAAATAAATCTGGTAACAGGATGGCATTGCCCGATATTCTCAAAGGCATTGCAGTAATCAGGATGATACTCGTGCACCTCTTTGAAGTTTTTGCTACTCCTGAAATTTACCAGGACAACACCTGGCATTTGCTTGTTTTCCTTGCCGGCCCTCCGGGAGCGGCATTGTTTATGGTCATTATGGGTTATTTCATTGCCCGATCCTCTGCCGATCTTAAAAGCAGCATCAACAGAGGCTTTAAGCTTTTACTTTGGGGACTGCTGCTAAATATCGGGATGAATTTCCATTTGTTGGTGAAAATCTTAAGCGGAGCCGTTTCATTAAATCCCTGGCCTTATGTGTTTGGTGTAGATATACTGTTTCTGGCCGGCTTCAGCATGATCCTGCTCGGGGTTCTGAAAACCTTATTCAGAAATCGGGTCTTACCCTTTGTTGTGTTCACATTGTTGATTGCTTCCATTGGTAGTTTTCTGCCCTCTTACAATGGCGATCTGACTTCCTTAAAATATGTATTATCCTTTTTCGTAGGGGGGCAACCCTGGTCCTACTTCCCGCTTATACCATGGGCGGCTTATCCGTTGGCGGGCTATGTTTTATATCAGATGAATGAAAAATTCCAATTTTCGGGGTTTTCAAGAAAAGGGATGCTGTATGTTGCATCAAGCATGTTTATCATTCTGGCCCTGTCTTTTACGTGGGGTTTCAAAACGGCTTCATCGCTGGAACTCTATTACAATCATTCGCTTTTGTTCTTCCTGTGGATATTGTTGCTGATTCTGTTTTGGGTCATCATCATTCACTTGATAACTATGAAACATACAAACACGACGGTAGTAAAATACCTTCGCTGGGTTGGCCGCTATGTGACAAACTTTTATGTATTCCAATGGTTGCTCATCGGCAATATTGGTACGGCGATTTACAAAACCCAGCAAGGAACAGCACTGCTGCTTTGGTTTCTTTTCATACTGATCACAACAAGTTTGCTGGTGTATTTGTGGCGTAAGATCAGAGTGTTGAAAACATGATTCACAACCTGAAATTAAACGTCCAGGGTAATAGAAGAAATGTATAGCTGGTCTTTCAATTTCTTATTTCCCGTTTCCGTTTCCAGATGGGTTTACATTAATGACCATTACATCATAAGATCCAATAAATGTTTCACCATTGTATGTGCTGCCTTCTAGGGTTAAGGTATTAAGCTCACCAATGTTTAACGGAAGGTTCTTAATTGTTTCAATCAGGAATTTGGCTACAAAATTTCCCTGATTATCTGCCTTCCAGTGACTGATTACAACACCATTCAGGGTCACAGTAGTTGCACTGACGCTTCCATAGGAGAGATCAGTGTGAACGGTTACAACCTGACCCTTGTTTTGAAGATTTAGCACATTTGGTGACACCTGAATGTCAACGAAGATTTGGCTGCTACTTAAAGCAGGTGCTAGAACCAAAATTAACAACATGAAAAGAATTCCTGTACGTGTGAAGTGATTTGATGGTAACATTTGAACCTCCTTTTTATGAATAAATTAATACGGATAGTTCAATACTGGAACCTATTTTTTATCACAAAGCATAATAACTGAAAATCTTTCTAATGACCTCATAAAAACATGATAAACAAAATCTTACACACCTAAAATCCTGCACGCCTAATAATTCGACGCAAAGATCAATCTCATTTTCTTGCAAAGTTAGCCTATGTTTTGCCAAATTATCCTCAAAACCTCAAATAGTTTGTAAATTATGCGAAAATGTAAAAATTCTATCCAGAGCCAAAGAATGCACTAACTAGTAAGTGAGTGATTGCGACTGATAATGAAACAGATAAAACACTCAATTATCTTGCTGGAACAAACTTTTCTTGAAGTCGCTGACTGAAATTCCGGTAATCGCCTTAAACTGGGTGGAGAGGTATTGTACGCTGCTGTAGCCCATCATGTAAGCAATTTCACTCAGGGTGAGATCGCCTTGCTGAATTAGTTCCTTCGCTTTGTCAATCTTCTGGCGTATAATGAATTTCTCAAGTGTAATGTGTTCGTGCTTTGAAAATATGCCTGAAATATGCTGATACGATAAATTGAACTTCTCTACCAGGTAATCGCTGTTGCGAACCATGGCATTGAAAGTGCTGTGGTGAACCAGATCAATTACAGCGCTTTTAATTCTTTCAATCAACTGGTCTTCCTTGTCATAGGCCAGTTCAAATCCCTCCTGCTCAATCAAAGCAATAATTTCTTCGTGGGTGATCTTTCCCGGATCAAACCTAAGCTCCACTCCTGCCGGTAACAATGCAACAATTTCCACCCCGGCCTCCCCAAGAATTCTCTTCAGGAATTTGCCGCAGCAGTGGCAATTCATGTTTTTAACGACAAGCTTTTTGCGAATCATAGCCGTGTATAGCAATAAACCATTCAGGAATGTATGATTGCAAAGTTACGATTAATACAATTGCCTTATATTTACGCCTCTTTTCATCAAAGCCTATTCAGCCATGAACCATAACCCGGCTCTCAGTTTCAGCGTTTCAGTTGTTGTGCCCTGCTATAACGAAGAAAGCGGCATATCAGAATTATACAGGCAATTAACGGATGTGCTTGATGCTTATCCGGCTTATGAAATTTTGTTTGTTGACGACGGCAGCAGCGATCAGACGGATCAAAAAATAGAAGCGATGATTGAGCAAGACAAGAGCGTAAAGCTGATTGTGCTTTCAAGGAACTTTGGCCACCAGTTTGCGCTCAAAGCCGGCCTGGACCACGCCACGGGCGATTGCGTCATCAGCCTGGACGCCGACCTGCAACACCCGCCCGAACTCATTCCCGAACTGATCAACCAATGGCAGCAAGGCTATGAAGTGGTTTATACGATCCGCAGGGACACCAAAAGCACATCTTTTTTTAAGCGAGCCACCGCCCGATTCTTTTACTGGATTGCCCGTAAATTATCTTCCGTGGAGGTACATCCCGGCGCCGCCGATTTTCGTTTGCTCGACCGTGCAGTGGTGGATGTGTTGAAAGAATGCCGCGAAAACTACCTTTACCTGCGCGGACTGGTTTCCTGGGCAGGTTTCCGCCAAACCGCTCTAGAGTATATTCCCAACGAACGCTTCGCAGGCAAAACAAAGTATTCCCTGAGAAAAATGATCCGGTTTGCGATGGCCGGTATCACCTCTTTCAGCATCCGGCCTTTGCAGTTATCGCTGGTGCTGGGCATCATCATTGCCGGGCTGGCTTTCCTGTATGGGCTTTATGTGATCTACATCTACACCTTCACCGAACAGGCCGTTGCCGGCTGGGCTTCCACCACGGCCAGCGTTCTGTTTATCGGCGGCATCCAACTGATTGTGCTGGGCATCCTGGGCGAGTATATTGGCAAAACCTTTATGGAAAACAAGAAACGGCCGGCTTATGTGGTGAGGAAGAGGGTGGGAGAGAAATAGTAGCGGAATTCTATTTTGCGTAAAAAAGATGATAAAAACCTTTGAACATTGCTCAAAACAAATGAACAACCAAAGCTTTCTTTGAATTGCATTTTACGGCCTAGCAGGAAGGTTTTAGTATGATTGAGGTCTTGCAAACTCATCTGAATTTGGGCAGGGTGGTATGATCTGGCCAGGCAAGTAAACTAATTGCTCACCAAAATTTTAAACAATGGCAAAAAAAGTATTTATAAGTTCTCCTATTGAATCATTAAAAGATGCGAGGGAAATCGTTCATAAAATGCTAGTAAAGATAGGATTTAAGGATATTTTTCTTTCTGAAGCAGATAGAAGTAGAGACCAAAGTTCATACGAAGTATGTATGAGGGAGGTGGAAAGTTCAGATCTTTACATACTCATTCTAGGCCAATATTATGGGTGGATTCCAGATGGAGAAACTCTTTCTGTCACAGAATTAGAATATGACAAAGCTCTTAAAAAAGCAATTGATATTCTTGTTTTCAGAATTCATTTCTTCGATTATGAATTATGTCAAGAGAACTTTATAAGAAAAGTTGAATCATTTCATACTGGAAGATTCAGAGCGAAATTGATAAATGGTATTGGCGAGCTTGAGGAGAGAATATTAAGTGATATACCTCAACATTTTGTAGATAAATCAGAAGCAAATAAGAAAGTTCCTTTGTCTAATCCACATCAATCGGATTTAATAATTGAATTTAAACAATCAAAGGAGATAATAATAGAGGATGAAATAAACACAGTTAATCCTTTGCTTGCAATTAAAGCAAGGATAAATTACACTCATGAAGCCGGGAATGCACAATTGATGAAATTATCATTAAATGAATATGAGTTATCAGAGAATGATTTAATCAATAAACCCAAAATTATTGTTTTAAGGAATGGTAGAGAACATGCCTGCTTTAATATTAACTCAAAATGTTGGAATCTTCCTTATAGTCCTGATTTTAAAGCTAATTATAATCATTTGATTTACAAGGTTATCAATGCGGATGCTTACATTAATATTTATTCATTACAAAACGTGAGCTTAAAGAGTAAAAATAATATTCTTAAAATTAGTCATTCTGGGGGTGAAGGTAATGAAGCTTATCAGAATCCAATTGTGATCGGGAAGTGTGAAATAATCAAATAAGTGCTTGGCACAATCAAATATACGACTGGTTAGGTGTTAGGACCCACCAAACTATCTCCGCATCCTCTGAGCAGCAACTGCATTGCCGCTCGGAACATGGCTGAATTTTCAATTCAAATAATTTTCCAGACAATGTCTGGAAAATTATCATGGTCTCACTATGCTGCCTCAACATTGTAACAGTTTGTCAATAATTGTTCAATCAAATAAACCCCACCCTGAAATAAGCCATTTCCAGAAGCCTGATAATCTCTGTACTGCCTTAGCAAGATGCTCTCATGAACTACTAATTACTACTTTTATGCGATTGCGCAGCATTCTCGCGCCTTCTATTTTTGCCTGCATAATTAAACAATGCAGGTTATGAAAATTACAACAATCTTATTTGTCCTGTTATTCACAGGCAACTGCGTTTTTTCGCAGCAAACTACACAGCCTCTGTCGAAAGCAGCCCAGGCCGGTGGCATATTCGACATCAGCTATGGCGACGATGAATCCTTATTCGTTTCATACGGCTATCTGAAAAAGAAGGAAACCATCTTTGTGACTTACTCCTTTGATAAAGATCTGAAATTCCTGAATGAAGAAGAATCCTCGGAACCCAGGCTTAAAAAAACAAGCATGCCTGACCGTACTTATGAATACATCTACACTTCTGTAGGTGGCTGTAATGCAATCGAACTACTAAGCATGAAACTGACTGCCTCCAAAATAAATCTGACTGAGACCTGGAATGACAAAAAACAGCGATACGATAGTGATATGGAGGAATCAAACATCAGCAAAAGCTTGAAAGGTTTCAATTACAAAGGTTATGTTGGTTATTTTAATGCTGAAACCGGTTCGAACCTTGTGTTGGTGAAGGAGAACAGTAAAGATGAAGGAAAGCAATACATCCTGATCAATATTGGTCTTGATATGCAGGTTAAGGAAATCAGTATCGGCGATCTCAATAAATACACCCTGGTTTACTCCGATCTTGTGAAGATTAATCCGGATGTGGAAGATGAATTTGAAAATCCAAACCTAGCTGAATACAATGCTTTGTTTGTTTTTGCCCCAAGCAAGGCAAGTGGTGGAAATGCCAAAGAATTTGTGGTGTATATTGTTGATGGAGAAGGCAATAAAGTATCACAGACTATTTTGAACATGCCGGTTCAAACCACTGTAATAACAAATATGGCACAAGATGGAAACGACCTTTACTTTTTTGGTATGACCAGTCCTGCTAAAGTTGCATTCAATAATGATGAATTCATGGACTTTTCAAATATTCCGAACCCCTGCTATCCCGACTTTTACAATTACAGGGATAACCAACGGGAAGAGAGTGTCACCCGTCTGAAACCAGAGGATCTGGTGATGGTTAAAATGGCAGGAGATAAAGTGGACTACATTACTGTGACTTCAACACAAGATATTGAAAAACGAAGGGTAGTGCCTCCCTCAGTAAAAAAGGTTCCTAAAAAAGATTTCGGAAGGTTTACAATACAAGCTTTTAAAGTCTTCGGAAACGGTGATGTGATCGTTGCCGGACAGCGTACCAGGGTGGTGATGATAGAAGGTAACGGTCGTAAAGCGTATGAAGATCTTACCTGTTTTCATTTTGACAATAAGGGCAATGTAAAAGCCGAATATTGCATTGAACCGGAACTGGCTACTCAAAAAGACGATAAGATCTTTCAGATGCAGCATAATTTTATGACTTCCAAAGATGGAAAAAACGCATACTGGGTAAGGTTTGAACCCGAAGGAAGCAAAGGCTATGATAATTTCTTTGCTGCGATGAACGGACGGTCTACGTATTATGCCAGCTTTCAGCCGGTAGTTATGAAAATTGACCTGGAGTCAGCAAAAATCCAGGATGCTAAATTGCCTCTGGGAAAAACCTACCTGAGTTACGGTAGTTTCCCGTTCATACTAAAGCCGGATTCGAATGAAGCAGTGTTTGTGGGTCGCGACAGGAAAAACAATACACTTGGCTTATCGAAATACGTGTTCGATTAAGAGAGAAAAGAAATTTTCCTAAAAAAAAGGCTGCCAGCAGGGCGGCCTTTTTTGTGAACCGCATTCTCCATTTTTGTTTAAAGCAGATAGTAGTAAACAATATTATCCCCTTGGGTAAATCTTGTTCAGGGCTTCGGTACGTGACTGGACCTGCAGTTTATCATAGATATTCCGGATGTGGGTTCGGACGGTTTCAACACTGATAAAGAGCTTAATAGCGATTTCCTTATAACGGTAACCGCGGGCCAGCAAATCGAGCAGTTCCCGCTCGCGACCCGATAGCTTGTTGTATTCAGCCTGCCCGGGATTAGCGCGTTGGAAAGAATTGATCACTTTCCTGGCGATGGAAGATGACATCGGGGAACCTCCTCTGCAAACATCATGAACAGCTTCAATCATCTGGTGGGCAGTAGTGTTTTTCAGGATGTATCCTGCAGCACCGGAGCACAGGGCATCAAATACATGGTCATCATCCTCAAAAACAGTGAACACAATCATATGAACTTCGGGCTTGAGTGGTTTGATCCATTTAATGCATTCGATGCCGGACATTCCCGGAAGGTTGATATCCATGATCACAACTTCGGGCGAAAACTGATCGTATGCCTGAATGCAGGATTCAGCGTCAGAGAAAACGGCCAGGCATTTGAGCGATTCATCACTCCGGATAACGCTACTTACCCATTCCCTGATCTCCTGATCATCTTCTACTATGATAACCCCGATTTTCATGCCCCAAAAGTATATAAACAAAGATGGAATTAAAATACCCAAAAAGTAGTAAAGTTAAATGGGAACCGATAGGATAATGCTGATTCCTTTGGGCGTATTTTCCATCACTGTAAATGAACCGCCAAGGTCGTCAATTCTTTTTTTCATAAACCGCAAGCCATTGCCATTTGAATGAATGCCAGTGAGTTCAAACCCGTCGCCATCATCAATGATGGATACTTTCAAAATATTCGGTGCAACCTCAATCCCGATGAAAATCTTACACTTTCCTGCATGTTTAACACAATTGTGAACCGCTTCCTGTATCGTATAATATATATTACGTTTGAACTCAGCCGAAACATATTTTTCGGGAATGACACCCTGTACGGAGATATTGTGACAGAGACCAGCATCCTCAAGATAATCGCCGATATTCATCCTGATATAGGCAATAAGATTATCAAGATGGTCATTCTGCGGATTAAGCGCCCAAACAATCACCCGCAGTTGATCGCTCATCTGCCGTGCTTCGCCTGATATTTTTGATAGCGAACTGCTGATGCCATTGTCATGAGAGGTTTTCAAGCGTGTACGATCGCTGATCATGGCCAGTTTGCTCAAACCGGACCCGATATCATCATGAAGATCGGAGGCAATACGTCGTCTTATATAATTAATTTCTTGTTCGCGCTTTAGCTTATCAATCTGTTTATTCATCTTTTGTACAGTTATATACCTCACAATTAACACGACTAAGGAGATCGCTATTATGAAAACCAGCACAAGAAAGAGGGTTGTCATCCAGAAAGGTTTCAGAATTATAAGCCTCAACATGGCTTCATTCACCTGGGAGTTGTCGGCGTCGTGAAAGGTTCTGACTTTAAAGATATATTTTCCAGGTTTTAATTTGGAGTATCTCGCCCGGTTGAGTTGTCCCGCCGAAATCCAATCGTTATCGTGTCCGGCCAGGAAGTAATAATATTCACGGCCGGGTGTATCATTAAAATCGAGTGCGGCAAATTCGAAGGTCAGTGTGTTTTGATTATAGGGAAGTTCAAGAAATTTCACAGCCATCGGACAGGTATCGGTTAGGAAAGGCTGATCGTTAACCAGGATACCCGTCAGGAAGATTTTAGGGTTGTGAGTGTGGTTGGCAACCGAACCGGGGTGGAAAAAATTAAAGCCGCCTATTCCACCGAAAAACATCTCTCCCTCACTGGTTTTGTAATAAGCGCCTGAGTTGAATTCAAGGGATTGAAGTCCATCGGCTAAACCAAAATTCCGGAATTTTTTAGTCTCGATCAAAAACCTGGACAACCCATTGTTTGAACTCATCCAAAGATGTCCGTTGTTGTCAGTGAGCAATCCGTAAAGGAAGTGATTGGATAAGCCATCATTTTCATTATAATTTTCCATCACCGCTCCTGTGGAATCGGTTCTGATAAGCCCATTGCCCGTTGCCAGCCAGAATCCACCGGAATTATCGGGGATCACGGCATTCACATTGAGCATCACTTTCTGATCATTATAAGTGAATGGGTTAAAAGATGTTTTTTTGCTGGTAATCGTATAACATCCACTTCGGTTGAAACCGTACAGTCCATTTTCAGTAGCATTGCAAATCACTTCCAGACTAATAGTATCAGGCAATTTTGCAGCAGTAAGTTCCGCGTTCCCATTAAAAAATTCAAGATAGCACAATCGGGAATTCAGGATAACAGCAAACCGTCCGTTTTGTAATTTTAAAATTTGTGAGATTTTTTGAGTACCACCATTTAAGCTAAGTACAGTTTGAACCTTTGATTTTATTTTATCAAATAATGCAATGCCCTTTGATGTACCCAACATCAAAATATTTTCATCCAGAGGCTGGATGCAATAAAGATCGTTAAGAGAAGGGAAGTTTTTTTCCTTTTCAGGAAGAAACTGCGTGAAATCACCTGATTTTCTGTTCCATCGGAACAATCCTTCACGGTGTGTTCCAAACCACAAAAGCTTGTCGTCATCCTCGTAAAAGCATCTTACAAAAGGAAGCAGCGATTCTCCGGAAGGTAAAAAAATCTTATTCACCAAACTGAATCCCGGTGGGTCAGCCATGAGCTGACACAGTCCCGACCCATCGGTACCGATCCACAAATTATCCGCATCATCGGTAAAGGCATTAGTAACACTCATTTCCGACTTGCTTTCGCCCTTGGTGGATTTGCTGAAGGGGATATGGCTATGCAATGAAAAATCACTGTTTAAACTGTAAATTCGACGATTTACCGTAATCACCAGTATTTTGCCAGTATGATCCATTTGAAGCGATTTAAACATGACATCTTCAGGGAAAATTTTCCACGCACTGTGATCAACGGTTCGCATAGAACCGTCCGTTTTGGAGAGAAAATAAAGCTTTGTTCCGGATGCAGCCAGGTAGCGGCTGGAATCAAGTCTCAGAACAGAAACAAAGAGTTCATGAACCTTTGAACCGGTGCTAAAATCCTGCATTGTTAAAGCTGAGTTTTCAGGTTTTGAAAAACATACCAGGCTATTAGGATAAAAACCAAACCATATTTCATCCTTGTTTGATCCTAAAGGAGATAATGACACCAGCCCGTGCTTAAGCGATATTACTTCAAACTTATGATTGTCTTGATGGATCGTGAGTACGCCCAGGCCTTTAACCAGGATTGAAACAGAATCAACCGAACAAAACAGAGGCAGACAAGCCCTGCCGTTCAATTCTTTGATTTCGGTAAATATGCCAGACAAAATCTGTTTTGACCGGTCGAGATAAAGCAAACCATAATCCGATCCCACCCACAGATTGCCGATGGGGCCGCTGATCACATTCCGCATGCTGTTGCTTTGGCCGGAAGTAGAAACAGCGGGCCAGGAATAATATTTGTCGAAAGTATAGCCGTCAAAGCTGTTTAAGCCATCGCCGGTAGAAATCCACATAATCCCGAAAACATCCTGATTAATATCCTGAATGGTGGATTGCGACAAACCATCCGCAACAGAATACTGCCGTATTCCCTGTTGCCTGCTTTGCAATTGAAGCAAACAAAGAGCAACTAAAATGACCCAAAACCGTTGAGTTGACTTCATAATTAAACCGCAATAAATTTATTACTCTTTACAATACAACATCAGTATTGAAAGAAAATATTTATTTGCAGTTGAACGAGGTCAGTGAAGGTGGAAATGCGAATTTTCCTGCAACCTCAACACCGGCAGCATTTATTTATATATTCGTGGCTGATCTCCCGGGCTAGTAACCGGAGTATCCAAGGTAAATTTTTAAATAACCCAATTACTCTCGTCGTTCAACATGAATATTATCCAAACCAACAACCTGACAAAACGGTATGGCGACACCATTGCTGTTGATAATGTCTCAATCAATGTTCAGCAAGGCGAGATATATGGTTTTCTTGGTTTAAACGGCGCCGGAAAAACCACGACAATCAGATTGCTATTGGGATTGATCAAACCTGATAGCGGCACTTGCAAGTTATTCGGTATCGAACCGAAACAGGCCACTGAAATATGGAATGATGTCGGCTATCTGATTGAAACACCTTACTCCTATCCAAATCTTTCCGTCATCGAAAATCTTGAAGTGATTTTCAAGCTCAGGGGATTATCTGACAGAGCTTTGATAGATGAAATAACAGAACGCTTGCAGCTTACGCAATACATAAACAGGAAAGAGAAAAACCTTTCGATGGGCAATAAACAAAGATTAGGATTGGCAAAGGCGTTAATGCACAAACCAAAACTGCTCATCCTTGACGAACCAATCAACGGACTTGACCCCGCCGGGATTGTTGAAATACGGGAATTGTTAAAAGAATTATCAGAAAAACACAACACTACCATTTTCTTGTCGAGCCATATCCTTTCAGAAATAGCCAAACTCACAACTCGGATTGGAGTTATTCATAACGGCGCCCTGATTAAGGAAATTAAATCATCAGAACTTCATGATCAGGTGATAAAGAAATTATGCATCTCAACCAATAACAACGGGAAAGCAATAAAAATACTTGCTGAAAATGGCTTTAAATGCAGCACACACAATGAAACAATTGAACTATTGAGCAAGGAAGCGATTGACAGCCCCGAAGAACTTGCTACAATATTGGTTCAACATCAGATTCCGCCAAAGCAACTGTATGTTTTCGAGGAAGACCTTGAACACTATTTCTTACGAATAATAAAGGAATAAAATGAAGCAACAGATCCGGGCTATATCAGCAGAATTTCTGAAAAACAAGCATGCACGTATTCGGTGGTTTAGCTTTATAGCTTTTGCACTTGCGCCAATATTCGGAGGCGTGTTCATGATATTAATGAAAGATGTTGGTTACGAAGGGCTTTCGGGGGCTTTTAAATCGAAGGCTGTAATGTTTTCGTTTGAAGCCAATTGGCAATCATTTTTAGGTATACTATCACAGGCTGTTGGCATTGGTGGCATTTTAATTTTTGGTTTTGTTGCAAGTTGGTTATTCGGAAGAGAATATTCTGATGGAACAGCAAAAGACCTGTTGGCTTTGCCAATTTCAAGAACCAAAATACTGAATGCCAAATTTATTTATTATACAATCTGGTGTTTGGCCTTGGTTATTGCTAATCTGGCACTGGGTTTAATCATTGGGTTTTTGCTGCAATTAGATGGTTGGAGCGTTGCTGTATTTCTTGGCAATCTTAAAACCTACTTCGTTACCACGGCTCTGATCATTCTATTAAATACGCCTGTCGCGTTTTTCGCAATTTGGGGCAAAGGTTATCTGACCCCACTCGGCATTGTTGCTTTGTTGCTTGTTATGGCTCAGATTATTGGTGCAATGGGAATAGGAAACTATTTTCCGTGGTCAGTGCCGGGAATATACAGTGGAAGTGGCGGAGCAGATTTGAAGATGCAATTAAATGAACTGAGTTTTATTCTCATAATAATTACAGGAATAACCGGGTATTTTGGAACCGTACTCTGGTGGAAATATTCTGACCAGAAATAAGCAAAGAGGCTGTCTCAAATCCGAGATCAGCCTCTTTATTACTCAATTACTCAATTAATTTCTGAGAAGAAATTATTTGGGGAGAACCAAACCATCAATTACGTGAACAATTCCATTACTTCCTTTTAAGTCGGTTGCAGTAACAAACGCGGAATTGCCTGATTCGTCAGTTAATTTAACCTTACCTTTATCGAGTGTAGCTGTTAATTTACCACCACTCAGAGTTGTTAATACAGCTTTACCCTTTCCACTTTTTATCGCTTCCATTACACCAGCAGCATCAATATTACCGCTAACGACATGGTAAGTTAAAATTTTGGATAGTTGAGCTTTGCTTTCGGGTTTCAGCAATGTTTCAACAGTACCTGCCGGAAGTTTGGCAAATGCTTCATTTGTAGGAGCAAATACAGTGAAGGGACCCGCACCTTTTAAAGTAACTACTAAATCTGCTGCTTTTACTGCAGCTACAAGAGTTGTATGATCAGCTGATCCTATTGCAATATCCACAACATCTTTTTTCTGACTAAATGCACTCGTTGATATAACGGAAGCCATCAGGAAAACAAATAGGTTTTTCATGTTTTTAATTTTAAGTTGTTTAACGTTTAACAACATTCATTAAACAGAACTTCTCCGTTTAAGTTCATTGGAGGTCAAAAATAGTTTTACAAATAAATGTTGAGTCCACTCCGAAAAGTTAATTTGCCTCTAAATTACTCACTTCGTTCGTGAGATCGCTTCGCTAAGTTCCCTAAAGGGGACTTTCACAAATTGCTGATTTTTAGTGTTTCTCCGCCGCGGCGGATCAGGGGCTAAAAACGATAAAAATCAGGAATTTGTGACTTTTCGGAGCAGATTCAATGTTAAAATTTCATATTTCCAAGGCGTCGGCACCCGGCTGAGCGGCAATTACATTGCTGCCCGGAAGTGTTGAATTTGTAATTCAACATTTTCAGTAAGTTTGCAAACAGCATACTAATCCTTGTAAAGCCGCTGAAAAAAATCAGTCTTAGCATCACCCATCGAATCAACCCCCTCATGAAAACAATAACTTCCAGAAGCCTGATCATCCTTATGATGGTTCTATCAGTCAGCACTGTTCGCGGGAAGGATAATGATATCCGGAAACACTCGGCGGGTATTAATCTGTTGCAGATACTGGCCACTACCATTGATCTGACTTATGATTACAGCCCCAATGCAAACTTCTCTTATTCATTCGGTGCCGGATACACATTTGATTATACGAAAAACTTCGATCTGGTTGGGTTTATCCTCTCGACACACTATAAGTGTGGGAATGATGGGTACGTTATGAAGCTGCAATCCGGCGGATTTTTAAGGGCGGGGATAAAGTATAATTTCAGAAAGACTCTGGAGAAAGAGAATTTCTTTTTTGTTGGTGGATATCTCACCGGCTCGGTAATCAGGGAAAAAGCTGAATTGGAAGACTGGGAAAACCCAGACAGCCCGCCGGAAAAACTGAGTCAAACCCTTTTCATTCCTGGTATTACAGCAAGCTTAGGTTATCAGTTCAGGATTTCCGGCAGTTTGCACTCCGCTGTGGGCATTCAATTTTCCTTTCCATCATCGAAATATGCTGACCTTTATGGCTACACCAACTATATTTCGGGAATGGGATTCAGGGAAACCTGCGACTGCGGCAACGTAGTTTTCTTTCCGATGGTTTTCTGAATGTGGTTTATAAACAATGAGCCTGCTCCGAAAAGTATCAAGACCATTTTTTAATCACAACTTGTCTCGCCGAAGGCGGATAGACACAGTAGTCCTTCATTATTATTGATGCGGCCCCAAAAATAATAACTTGAAAAACATTAAATTACTTAAGAGTATTAAAGCACTGAGACACTAAGGGTCACTAAGATTCACAAAGTGGTTCTTAGTGACCCTTAGTGTCTCAGTGGTAAAAAATATTATAGCAGTAATGTAAATTAGCCAGTGTATAAATCATTCCGAATTCTGTTTGGTTTTGCTATATATCAAATTTGACCGACTTTTATTCGGGATATCCCTATAATCTTCTCGATAGCTGAATAAAAACGCGATTATACATATACTTGCTGTCAAAAGTTCCTTCATAGTAAAATGAACAGGAAAGTTTCTTTTGGATTCTCCAGTTCAAACTTATTTCGCCGGTATGCTGCATCTGACCAAGAGTAGAGTTGACGAACCGGTAATCAAGAAACCGGTAAGTGACAGTACTGCTTAATTTATGGTCAATAATATCGCGCGACAAGCTCAATCCGAATATTTTTCCATTCATGTAACTCGTCGCCATAAGCGTTGCCGAAATGGTTGCTGAAATATCCAGGTAAGGAATCTGGCTGTAAGTTGTATATGCATACAGGTTCTTTGAAGAGCGCTGATCGCTTTTCCTGAAACGGTAACCCCCTGTGGCGCCAAATGAGAGCTTTTTGATTGGATTACAGAATGCCTGCAGTGAATAGCCCTGCTGGGTTTCCGATTCAATTAACTGATCAATAAAGTTCTTATAGGTTTCATAATAGATGATGTTTTGGCGCGCACTGTATGATAGTGCAAGCGATGCCTGGTGCGAAAACCTGTACCTGAGTGAAAAATAGATGTTCGAGAGCTTTGGTAAATAGTCTTTCACCAAATTTGTACTGTCCATCCCTGTTTCGAACCGATACCTGTATAACTCGAATTCCGCTGATGTAAACAGACTAAGATTTTTGACAAGGCTGTTCGAATGTTGCAAATAAGTGAATCGCCGGTCGGTAATACCTGTGTTTTTTTGTTCAACAAATGCAACAGAAGTCTGTGCGTTTCCTCTTTTATACGTGTGCTCATGGCTTATATAAACTCCATATTGCACAAGTGATGGGTTAATACTATAATCCCTGTAATCAGGCCTTGACCCGGCAAGAACACCAGTGGTGATTGAATTGGTTTTATACTCAAACTGAATTCCATCCACAGCACCCATGTTCGAAATTTTAGGATTTATTTTTCTTCCTGCCCAGATGCTTGCATGTTTGCCAAGTTCGTATTTAAGAGAGAGGTTGTAAATCTTCAGCCCGGTGAAAACATTATCCTGGATTTTGTTCCATTGCTTGCTCCTGTGTGAAAATGAAATGTATGATTCAGCTGACAACCTAGAGTCTCTTGTGTTCTTTGCATTCAATGATAAGGTGTACCGCATCCTTTGAGAATTGCCCTGAGGCGTATTCGACAGGTTGGTATACGAAGCCACTGAAATCCTCCCGCTAACATTTTGCTTTCTTAAAAATTTCTCTGTTTCATTTTTCTCCAACGAATATGTTTCGGGAACTATCAAAGGATCAATCAACGGTTCTGTTTCGGCTGTTTCCAGTGGTTTGCTTTCTAATGATTCTATCCCATTTTTACTTGCAGCAAAGATTCGGTCACCAATTTTAAATTGGTATGGCAGTAGAGAGGAACAAACACAAGATATAGATGAGAGGTTATCAACTACCAATGCAGATTCTAGATTACCATCTAAAAACATGAAGAGCGTATCGCCGGCTGAGATAGTCTTGGTGGACTTGAATTTTACATACACATTCTGGGTGGTAACATAAGAAACCACCCCTTCAAGCGCATTTGATTGGGTCTGACCACTTAAAGAATGCATAAAAACTAAAAGAATATAAATCAGAAATAACTTTTTCATAAGCCGCTGTTACATTTTATCTGAAATCTTGAATGTTGGTATTGCGTCTCATTACATTTTTATCACTGCCATCAGGATGGCAACTAAGACAGGCGTTGCTATTGTACACATAGCCGCTTACGCCCCGATGCTCATTGTCCATATCCGGTTTGTTGTGCTCATGACAGTCAATGCAACTGAACTGTGCATAGTTTGAAGGATTGGTATGGCAGTCGGCACAGGAATTCCACTCATCTCTATGTTTTCCTGAGTAGATTGGGAAAAATTGTGCATCATGGTTAAAGGTGGAAGGTGTCCATGAACTTTCTGTATGGCATTCAATACAGTTGGTCGGGAATTGGGCTGAAGCATGCGGTGGATCGTTTGTTTGGTTGTAATCATCGAGATGACAGCCAACACAGGTGTTGGGAGTATTTACATAATTCCCGTTATGGCAACTTGCGCAATTGTTCGAGATGGCTGCATGTGCACCATTAAATGGATAAATCTCATTGTGCATAGGAAATTCAGCTGGCTGCCATCCGGGTTCTGTTGAATGACAGCTCGCACAGTCATTTGGGATGCCTGCCGTAACATGGTTAGGATTTGTAGCCTGGTTATAGGCTGTGTTGTGGCAATCGTTACAAATCATTGTGGTACCTGCATACCCGCCTGCATGACAACTGATACAGGCTTCATCAATGTGTGCTCCGGTTAACGGAAATACTGTAGAATTATGATCAAATCCAACAGTGGCGTCTCCTGTAGGATGACATGCATAGCAGGCTGGGCTATTATAGGCATACCCTCCAATGCCATTATGCTCTTCATCCATATCTGGCTGGTTATGCTCATGACAATCAATACAACTGAACTGAGCATAGTTTGAAGGATTTGTATGGCAGTCGGTACAGGAATTCCACTCATCTCTGTGTTTACCTGAGTAAATTGGGAAAAGCTGTGAATCATGGTCAAAAGTTGAAGGTGTCCATGTACTTTCAGTATGGCATTCAAGGCAGGTGGTCGGGAATTGAGCTGAGGCATGTGGTGGATCGTTTGTTTGGTTGTAATCATCAAGATGACAGCCAATACAAGTGTTGGGAGTATTCACATAATTTCCGCTATGGCAGCTTGCGCAATTGTTTGAGATGGCTGCATGTGCTCCATTTAATGGATAAACCTCATTATGAATAGGAAATGTAGCCGGCTGCCATCCGGGTTCTGTTGAATGACAGCTTGCACAGTCATTTGGGATGCCTGCCGTAACATGGTTAGGATTTGTAGCCTGAATATAAGCTGTGTTATGACAATCATTACAAATCATTGTGGTTCCTGCATATCCGCCTGCATGGCAATTAATACAGGCTTCATCGGTGTGTGCCCCGGTAAGCGGGAATGCTGTAGAATTATGATCGAATCCAACTGAGGCATCCCCTGTAGGATGACAAGCTAAGCAGGAAGGACTATTATAGGCATATCCTCCAATTCCGTTATGCTCTTCATCCATATCTAGCTGGTTATGATCATGACAATCAATGCAACTGAACTCAGCATAATTTGAAGGGTTGGTATGGCAGTCGGAACAGGTGTTCCATTCACCATCATGTTTTCCAGAATAGACAGGGAAATACTGTTCATCGTGATTGAAAGTGGAGGGCGTCCAGGCGATTTCAGTATGACATGTCAGACACTCAGTTGAGAATTGAGCCGAAGTGTGTGACGGATTATTCGTCTGCTCATACTCGTTTTGATGGCAGCCAATACAGGTATTAGGGGTATTGGTATAATTGCCGGAATGACATGATGCACAATCGTTGGCTATTATAGCATGAGCACCGTTAAGTGCATAAAAATCATTGTGGATTTGAAAAGTGGCAGGTTTCCAACCCGGTTCAGTTGTGTGACAATCGGCACAAGCATTAGGAAATGAATTGCTTACATGTTCAGGATTAGTGGTCGCATTGAAATCTGTTTGATGACAAGCGTCGCAATTGCTGGCTGTTCCGGCATAACTGGTAGTATGGCACTCAATGCATCCCGTATTTATGTGTGCCCCTGTAAGAGGGAATTGAGTCAGGTTGTGGTTGAATGAACCCTTTTCACTGCCTGTTGGATGGCAGCCATAGCACGAAAGGCTGTTGTAGCTGTAACCGGCAACATCACCATGTTCATCATCCATATCACCCTGGTTGTGTTCATGGCAGTTTATGCAGCTGAATTCACCATAATTCGCGGGATTTGTATGACAATCACTGCAATCATTCCACTCCCCATTATGTTCTCCGGAGTATATTGGGAAGAATTGTGCATCGTGAGTGCTAAATTCCCGCCACGCATAGCTGCTAAGAAAATGACAATCGGAACAATTGGTTGAATACCCGGCTTCCACATGGCTTGGATTGGAAGTAGATGCATAGTCTGCCTGGTGGCAATCATAGCATTCGATCCCTACCGGTTCAAATTTCAATAATGATTCTGATGGGTGACAACTTGAGCATTCTGCATTTTTATGTGCCCCCAAAAGCGGGAAGCGGGTTTGTTCATGTATTTGTGCAATGTTCTGAATAAGCCAGAAATCAGCAGTATGGCATCTGGCACAGTCAGTTCCAACAGTTTGTTCGTGTATATCAGTATGACATGAAATACATGACGGTTCCGCATCTTTAAACACCAACGAAATGTGACACGACCTGCAGGAGGTTTGCTGATGTTGTCCGAGCAGGGGCATTGATGTGGTGTCATGGTCAAAAAGGATGCTGTCCGGATTGACCTTCCAGCTTTCAGTTGTGTGGCAATCTGCGCAGTTTGCCCCAAAATCCTTGCCGTGAGGATTTGTACTGACCTGGCTTAATGAGGTAAGCAGAATTACGGCTCCGATAATCAATGACAATTTTTGCATTTGATTTTTCCGGTTTTGTATAATACATATGGCTTTTCAACGCCATCCACAGATGGATGACATTTATTGCATGCAACATCTTTGTGTTTGCCATCAAGTTTGAAGCGTGCCCTGTTGTGGTCGAATGTTACCGGCTTCCATCCATCTGAGGTATGGCAGTTGCTGCAAATGGTTTTTCCGGTTTCTTCAAACTGACCAGCATGGTTGTCTGAATGGCAGCTTAGACATTCGGAATTTAATCCGGAGAACCTCAAATTGGTTTTTTCAAGCCCGGTTTTATTATCGTGGCACGAGCGGCAGGTCTGAATCTGGTGTTTCCCTTCAAGCCGGAAGGCGGTTTGGTTATGATCAAAGTTGATTTCTGACCACAAATTCATTGTATGACATTTTAAACAGTTCGATTCCGGATAGTATTTAGCATCAAGAAATGACTCATGAATATCCGTATGACAATCGTTACATTTTATTCCAATTTGCCTGAAGGACCATTCACCTGATTTCTTATGGCAGGCGAAGCATGGGGTAGCAATGTGAGCGCCCTCCAATTTGAATTGACTGTTATTATGGCGTTCTATCGTGTATGAAGAACCCTGGAAACCATTCTCGCTGTGGCATTCTTTGCAATCGGTTGTGATGTCATTTTTTGCAAATTGCCCTTTGTGGTAATCAGTGTGGCAATCGGAACATCTGTTATGCCTGAGTGGGGCAGTGAGGTTTCCTTTGTGGCATGATTTGCAGCTCACTCCACTGTGCATTCCAACAAGACTAAAGTCTGTTTTACTGTGGTCAAATGTGCTGATACTTTTGGGTGCATTAAATGACTCTTCTGTATGACAGTCGGTACAGTTTTGTCCAAACTTATTTTGATGAGGGTCCTGATGGCAGTTGACACAACTTTTATACTTAAGGCCAGTAAACTGCTGAAAGTCTTTACCATTTCGCTTAACCACTTCATGGCATTTTATGCATTCAACTGTTTTATGCTGACCTCTTAAAATGAATTTCGATTTATCATGGTTAAAGTTGGGGGCTGGTTTGAATGCCTCCTGGGAGTGACAATTCTCGCATGTTGAAGGAAGTGTCTGCTGATGGTAGTCGGTATGGCAGGTCAGGCATTGGGGGTTCAGACCGAGAAAAGTGTTCTTTTTCTTTTTTATATCCGGGTTTGCAATAAATTCTGCTTTATGGCAATCGCTGCATTCATTTTTTGCGTGTGCGCCTTCCAGCTTATATCCGGCAAGGTTGTGATCAAACAGGCTTTCATCAAAATGACGGATATCGAATTTTCTACCGTGGTGATCGCTGTGACAAGTAATGCAACTCTTTTTATAAACTTCTGAAGATGCGTGGTAGCCTTTCTTCTCATCAATCCTTGCTTTAATTTCTGTATGACAGGCCAGGCATTTATCATCTGATATTTTTGCTCCTAATGTATGGCATTTGGTGCAGTTTGATATTCCTTCGAGGTGTGCATGTGCCTCGACTAAATCGCCTGGTGATATCTGCCCTACAATGCTGCAGGTGAGAAACAGTGAAATGATAGAAATACCGATAACTTTTATTGCTATCATAACCAGGCTTTTAATTATGCTTTAAAATTGCTTCGCCAAATTTCTTTGTAATATGTATACCTAACTTCATCAGGAATTGAGTTGGAAGTTCGCCGCCTGCAAAAATATATACCAGATCGTTTTTAAATTTCAGTTGTTCTCCTGTTTTGCTGTTACTCAAAGTTATATCGTCTTTCCCAATTTCTACAATATTGGTGTTGAACCACATTTGAACCTGTCCTGTTGCTGCGGCATTGAGAATGCGTTCGCTGTTTTTAGGTTTTAAGCGGTTAAATACCTCATTGCGATAAGAAAGCACAACATTATTGTGTTCGGAAAGCAACAAGGCTGATTCCACAGCAGAGTCGCCTCCTCCCACAACCAATATTTCCTTATCTTTTATAACTTCAGGTTCAAGCAGCCGGTAAGCAACTTTTTCCTGCTGCTCGCCTGGCACCTCAAGTTTCCGTGGAGTACCCCGCCGACCAATAGCCAGTAAAATATTTTTTGTAGTAAATTTTTCGCCTTTAATCGTTTCTATTTCGAAATAATCCTCCATACTCACGATACGTTCAACCTTTGAATTTTCATGAATCGTGATGTCGTTTTTGCGAAGTGCATCCATCCATAAAGAAAGAAGTTCCGCTTTACTGGTCTCAAAAAGTTTCACTCTTCCATAAAGCGGGAGTTCCATAGCCGATGTCATCACAATTTTGGATCTCGGGAATGTGAAAACGGTTCCGCCAAGTGTATCCTGTTCCAGCGTGAGGCATTTTAACCGGTGTTTTTTTGCAGTTAATGATGCAGAGATTCCGGCAGGTCCTGCGCCCACAACAATCAGATCAAACATTGCTGTAT
This sequence comes from Bacteroidales bacterium, assembly GCA_014860575.1. Lineage (NCBI taxonomy): Bacteria > Pseudomonadati > Bacteroidota > Bacteroidia > Bacteroidales > Bacteroidales bacterium. The sequence goes on along the minus strand of JACZJK010000010.1, from coordinate 8,940 downwards.
GTTGCACCCGGCTTGATTTTGCAATGTTTTCGACAGCTTGTTTTCCTTGAGTTACAGCATTTTTTATCAGACCCATCCCTCCCAGTTCACCTGCGATATAAATTCCCGGAACATTGGTCTCAAATGATTGATTCACATGTGGTAACTCAACCCCGCGTTTTTCGGTTCCGATACACAGGGTTATTGCCTGTGTTGGGCAGGCATGAAAACAGGCTCCATGCCCGATACATTGTGAAGCATTGATGGTTTTGGCTTTACCGTTTACGATGCCCAAAATGTCTTTCTCCGGACAGGCAGCAATACAGGCACCTGTGCCGATACAACTGTTCGGATCAACCACCGGATGAAGGGAAACAGGTTCATACAGGCCTTCAAGTTTAGCCAAGGCAATTTTCTCCTCATTTATCCTCGATTTTTTCTTTTGCCTGCGAAAATATAAGAGGATGATACCAAGACTGAAGAGGAAAGTCAGGAAATAAACAACAATATTTTCAATCAGGGTTTCCATCGTTAAAAAATCCATTTATAACCAAATAGAATTGTAATTACAACATGAATGATCATGATAAAGAGCATGATCAGGGCAAAAGGCAGGTGTGCTACATGCCAGTATCTGAACAGGTTTTGCATGAAAAGCAGGCGATCAATTTTCCGGTTGAGCGAAAGCTCGTTCCTTACAAGGCCAACTACCTGATTCACTTCAACTCTTTTCAGGCCTTTCACTTTAAGCAATCTTTTTATACTACGAATGGTTGAAATGTCTCTAAAATACTTTTTAGTATAAGCCCCCAGGAGAGTTGTATTTTGAACCTCAACTTTTCTTCTTGTTGATTCAATGATCATGTTGTAGCTTAGGTCATCAAGATTGTATGAAGCCGATAAAGCCTCGCCGATATTACCTTTCATGTCGCGTACTTCGCTCAAGGAAAGTTCTCTGCCTTCAATTGAGCGGGGAATCTGTATATAAATAAACCGACCAATAATTCCACTAAAAAAAACAGCTACCATGCTCCAAAAACTGATGGCAACAATACCACCAAACTTAAAAGATGTATGAAACACTACCAGGATAGGGCCCAATGTGCATAGAAAGATATGAAACTCAAGCCAGTGTTTTAAAATTCCCAGCCTTGAAAGCGATCTCATCCGCTTTCTCATCACATAGATAATGACACCGATCAGCATCATTAACGACCCGATAATTCCGAATCCATGACCCCAAATTCCACTTGGCTTAAGTAACTTATAGTCTGGATGGAAAAAACGTTCTTCCAGGCCAACCCGGTAATAGGATATTCCACTGATAATCAGGATAGTCAGCGTTGCAATAACTATAAACGACAGCGCGAATATATAGATTTTATGAGCCCTTGACATGAAGAAATCAGATTATAAAAGTAAAGTTTCAGCAAGAGTGAATGATTCTTTTAAAGAGCTGGAGAAAGAATATTCAAAAGTAGGTTTTTTATTGACAGTTTAGTGCTGATTGCGTCAATTTAAACTGATTATAAATAGATTGCGAGGACTACATATACTGATTCAAGCAGTTCTTCTGAATCGGAACAAGGCATAAACTATAAAATAAAACTTATCTTTGCTCAGTCTTTATTGCGAAATGTACTCTCAAGATTTCCCTTGAGAAAATGAAGCAATATTCCTTTTGGCTATTCTGTACTGACAATTATTGCATTCGTAACAATCGCGTCGTAAAAATATCCGGAACCAAAATCTTTGTTCAGGGTAAGAATTCCTTCAATAGTAATGACCTGGCCTACCTTGGTTTCCATAGTTGATGTTACTGTCAAATCATATTTATCTGCGAAAGAAGAGCCGTCCTGGAGGTGTATCCAGTTCATGTTCATGATGCCTGGATTGTAATGAACCACCTGGCCCTTGATTTTAATTGTTTTGCCACTGTATAATTCCTTATTTTCAAACACATTGGCTATGTTGATCCCGTCTTCCGCTGCAGCTACCTGAATTTCATACTTTCGTACCTGTGCTTTCACCGGTTCATCACCTGATAGTGCATGCCCCTTAAGCACTTCTGCTGCAGAAGTCCCGACCGATTCGATGAAATAAACCGATTTGAAGGTTCGTCCGAGTTCCTTACTTTTAAAATTAACCATTTCATAACCTTCCTTATAATAAAATACTTCACCTGCCTGTGCTGTCATCTTGGGCAATGCAAGCCATTTGTCTGAATTATCTTCATCAACAAGAAGATAGGTGTACTGAGTTGTTTGTATAACCTCCTTCACCTTGCCCTTATGTATTCCTGAATTGTATGGAATGTCGTTTTTATTACCACCTGAATTACAAGCATTCACTAACAACCCTGCAAAAAGCAGTAAAAAGATATTTTTCATGGTTCGTGTTTTAATGAGTTGAAGCACAAAATTAACCAATTAACAAATGGCTGGACTTAGATATGAGGCATTTTTATGAGATATATTGGGGCATATGCAAATCATTTTCCAAGCGGGTAAACCTCTATCCCAACATCATCCACCCAAAGCGCTGCATTACCGTTAATCCAGAAAAACATTTTTAAGATATCCGTGGGTAATGGCTGGAACTCCGGTTCGGCAGCGAGAATGATTTTTGTCCATTGATTGTAGCTTACAACCATTTCGCTGCAGCGGAGGGTGCGTTGCCAAATGGTTTTGCCTTCACACTCTACGACCAGGTAAAGTGCGGCATCAGCGCCTGCTGATAGATTTACCTGTGCCGTGGATACAATTCTGATCGCAGCTTCAACGCCTAAATCTGCAAACGATGCAACCAGCGCCGGGCTTCCAGGTTGAGCGGCATCCAGTCGCCAGGAGTAATCGCCACTAAAGGAAATTGCGCTGTCGCGTACGCTGAGGTTACCAGTCCAGAAAGGGTATTGCTGCTCAAGATCGTTGAAAGAATGGAACAAAGGAATGCGCTTTTGCTGTTTGTCAAACACGCAAATCTGAACTCTGCCATCTTGTGGAGCTTTAACCTGATTCGGGAAATTCTTCCGGATGATTTCTTCAACCTCAAGGCCATGAAGCAAATTATATGAGACAAAAACAAGGTTTTCAATTTTGTTTTCTGAAACCATTCGATTCAGTTTGCTTTCAAAATGCAAGAGGTCAGTCTTCCGGCTAAAGCGGTGATATAGAACATGATAATTATCAGAATCAATAAAGGCGTTCATCAAATCCGGTGCATCCACATTCAGCACAAGTAGGGTAGTTTGAGGATCAGGGTTCAGAGCAGAAATATGCTTTGCGATTTTTTCAAAGCTTTTCAGCCGCTTCTGATCACTGCTTGTGATGCGGACTAAAAGCACTGCAACAAGCAATCCTGTTCCCACGGTAATAAAAATACACCAGACACGTCTTCGGTTTCCGGGTTCGTAAATTACTCTGAAAAGAATGACTGAAATGATCAGGATGAAGACAAAATAGGAAACATAAAAGGCTGTTTTCACCGTCTTATTATCGTAACTGAACTCCACAGTGCTTTTGCCTTCAGGAAGCAGACAAGAGATGAACAATTGATTGGCTGTGAAATGCTCGACCGGTTCGCCATTGATAAAAACTCTCCAGCCGGGGTAATCAGCCTGAATCAGGGTAAGCGCCTGGGCTTCGGCAATGCTCACTTCACAAAGAATGTGGTTGGGGTCAAACTTTTTCAGGATTATCTTATCATCTCTTTGTTGCGAACCAATTTGCGGACTGATGTTTTCATAAACCGTTTCATCCAGCCAAAGCAATCCTGGTTCAACAAGCGCTTCATTATATTCAGCAATAGGTTTGATGTGACCCGACAAAAACAGCGCAGGGTTTTTCAAAACGGATTCAAACATTGCAGGATAATCGCGTTGCAAGGATTCAAAGGCATCGAGCCGGAAACTGTTGAAACCATCGGCTGATACGGTTTTTGTGTAAATATTGGTGTTGCGCCAAAGCGGTTGCAATTCGGGTTTTATATCACGGTTCACAATAACCGGAACATCCAGATCGGGCAAAGGAAATCCTTCTGGCAGTTGATTAAGCGATTGCTGTAAGACCATTGGTTTGGGGTCAGAACCCACAGTAACAGGGAAATTCAACCTGACGGCCACTGTCATTTCCAGGGCCATAAAAACCAACAATAGTGCAATAAGTCCTTTGCCCTTCTTTTTGGTAAATACCAGTGCAACGATCAGCAAGGTCAGAAAAAGCAGTTGAATAAGCCCTTGCACGATGATGTGTTCATGCCGTGTAGAAGTTTCAAGCGTTTGGTTCAGGTTCAGGAAAAAATTGAGCGGGTTGAAGGTTTCAACATCAACAAATGGCCTGCTAAACAATACCAATGCTGCGATGATAACCGCAAAGAGCGCGATCATGATGGAGAACCTTTTGTAATACTTTTCCGGGCGCTCAAACATCCGGCTGATTTCAGCAGCGCCCAGCAGCACCATGGAGATCACCGTAAAGTATCTGAAAAACGCCGACATTCGGAAGAGGTTCATCATGGGCACATAATCGTACAACCATTCCCTGACCGGAGAGTGGCTACCAAAAGCTGCAAAAAGACAAACCAGGCCAAACAGCCAGAATATATTTTCCAGCGCAGATTTCTTCCTGAACCAGGCAATCAGATAAAACATTAGCATCACCAGACCAACGTAGGCATTGTTCATGCTGAGGTCGGTGTCGAAATATGCGGTGTCTTTCACCGAGGCAAAAGGCAACAGAAACGAAATCATGGAACGGGGCGAAAATGGCATAAACTGTGCTTCGGCCAGGCTGGTGCCACCAAATCTGCCAATGTGCGGGGAAACCTGCATAAAAGTAACGATCAGTACCGATGCAGATACCAGCACCAGAAGCGCCAGGCTCGCATTCATCAGCAGTAAACGCTTAAAATCATCATAGTTCTTATGGTAAATAAGACTGATGGCCCGGGTCAGAAAAATAATCAGCAATAAATAAAATAACATGATCGTCAGTGCCTGGTAGCCACCCGTAAGTTGCAGAAACATGAAAAACGAAAGTTTCCACAGCTCATCCCATTTCAAGTCCTGTTGCAGCCTGATGAAGAAATAAAGAATGTATGGAATCCAGGTTGCTGCTATAATCCCGAACATTTCCTGCCCGTGGCTCACAAAGAAACCCGAAAGCATATATACGATTCCTGCCAGCAGTCGTGCATATATATTTTGTGTAAAATGCCCGGCCAGTAAAAACATTCCCAAACCCGCCAGCGAAATGTAAGTGATAAATAAAAAGTGCAGGGTGTAAACGCTGTAACCACCAAAAAGCCCGACAATGATGGCCTCAGGATAGAAAACCGATCTGAGATCGGCATGAATAGGATAGCCCAGATGCTGGTATGGGTTCCAAAATGGAAACACCCCGTTTTGTATGCTTTCGCCAACGAAATAACGCCAGGGAAGGTAACAATCCAGCATGTCCCATTTCAGGCTGTATTGCAGCAGTGCGATGCCGGCGTAAGCAACAATGCTCACTGCAAGAAAAAAGATGTAGGTTTTAAGCAACACTATTCCAGAGCCGGTTCTGCCTGCTTCGAACGGATCAAGTTTAAAAAGATTTCTGAAATTCATCATTAAGATTATGCGGTTCCAAAAGTAAGTAACCCATTTCAGCCAGGCAAATGAAATCATCAAAACTGCGCTGATTAAACAATATTTAGCGGTTCGGGCAGTTAATAATTCATCAGGTTTATAAACAAATACACCATCATGCGTTACAATACACTACTGTTCATTTCAACCATGCTGTTTTTGACCCAAGCTGCCTTATCTCAAAGTGTTGGCATTGGAAAATGGCGCGAACATCTTCCCTACCATCAGGTAACCCATGTAGCTGAAACCGGCGATTTGATTTATGCAGCCACACCTTATAGCATTTTCTCTTACGATAAAGAGGATGCAAGCATCACAAGGTTGAATAAAATCAATGGTTTATCGGACATTGGTGTCAGCACTATCATATCTAACCCCAGCCAGTCAACCCTGATAATCGCATACAACAATACAAATATTGACCTTATCCAGGACGGAAAAATTATCAATATCAGCGATATCAAACGCAAGCCCATCCTCGGCAACAAAATAATCAACAACATTTCCTTTATTGGCGATCTGGCTTACCTGGCCTGCGGTTTTGGGATCGTAGTTATGAATGTGGAACGCCATGAAATAGTTGACACTTATTTTATCGGACCCGATGGCAGCAATATCAATGTACTGGATGTTGCCTTTCATGAACCAAGCAGGTATATTTATGCTGCCACAGAATCAGGCATTTACAAAGCAGATATTGATACATCAAACCTTGCTAATTTTGAATACTGGGCCGTGGATGAAACCATGGGCGACAAGGCATACAACCATATTGAGCAATTCAAGGACATGTTAATCGTAAACAAACCGGGAACCAACGATACTTCCGACACACTTTTTGCCTACAACGGCAGCTCCTGGGATTATTTTAATGTGAGCGAAACTTCAAGAGTAAAAAGCATCAAAGCCAATAGCGATCATTTACTGGTTTCACATTTGTATTTTGTTTACCAGTACAATCAATCTTTGCAGGAAGTAACAAAAGTATGGACATATAATCCAGGCTCTCCGAATCCAGAGGATGCGCTTATAAGCAAAGAAGGCCTTATTTATGTCGGGGATCGCAACAATGGACTCGTAAAGCGAACTGATGAATGGACTTATGAATTTATAAGGCCCTCAGGGCCGGCGACTACTGATGTTTTTGCCATGCAGGCACACCAGAATTATCTGTGGGTTGTTCCGGGCGGCAAAACAAGTTCCTGGGGAAGCATGTGGAAAGGGGGATTGGTTTACGGTCTGGATGATGGAAACTGGAGGGCATTTAATCGCTGGAATACTCAGGGGATGGATCATTTATTGGACCTGCTTTGCATTGCTGTTGATCCCAACGACCCAACACGATTTTTTACAGGTTCATGGGGCGCCGGACTCATTGAAATGAAGGATGGCGTAGTTACCGGTACTTACGATGATCAGAACAGCTCCCTTGAATACAGTGTTTACAACCCAAGCTGGATGGGAATTGGAGGTGTCGCCTTTGATGCGCAAGGAAATCTTTGGGTCACAAACAGCAGTGCGGCAAACCTTCTTTCAGTTAAAAAAACTGATGGAACCTGGCGCTCATTCAGCCTCAGTCCGGTTGCAAGCGCTATTGACCTGGGAGGAATAACAATTGACAAATCCGGGCAAAAGTGGATGCTGGTTCGTGACCATGGCCTCATCGTTTTCAGCGATATGGGCACAATTGATAATACAGCCGACGATAAAGTTAGACGCTTGTCGGGCGCAACAGGCAACGGAAGCTTGCCAGGCGCTACGATCATGAGCCTGGCAGTGGACCAGAACGGCGAGCTTTGGATCGGAACCAACGAAGGCGTGGCAGTGATCCGTAATCCTGAAAATGTTTTTACCGGTGGCAATTTCGACGCTTACCGCCCCATTATTGACCAGGATGGTTATGGTGCCTATTTACTGGATTCAGAGGCTGTAACAGCTATTGCTATTGATGGTGCGAACCGTAAATGGTTCGGCACCGACAGGGCAGGGGTTTTCCTGATGTCAGCCGATGGCCTTGAAAAAATCTACCATTTCACCGAAGATAACAGTCCTTTGTTGTCGAACTCAATTACCTCTCTGACCATTGATGGAAACGGTGAGGTTTTCTTCGGAACTTCACGAGGCATCATAGGTTACCGCGCCGAAGCGACCCCTCCCCCTCCGGTGTTTACCGATGTGGTTGTTTTCCCTAATCCGGTAAGGCCCGAATATGAGGGCATCATCGCGGTACGTGGGCTTGTGAAAGATGCTGACATTAAAATCATGGATATTGCCGGCAACCTGATTTTCAAGACCCGGGCGTTTGGCGGACAGGCCATCTGGAATGGACGGAACTTCGATGGCCGCAAGGCTCAGTCGGGTGTTTACCTTGTTTTTATTTCTAATAACGACGGCAGCGAAACCCTGGCAACCAAGATATTATTCATGAATTAATGCCATGTTGCATCATACCCGCGGCATTGTACTTCACCATCTTCGTTATTCTGAAACCAGCGTAATTGCCCGGATCTACACCGAGAAATTTGGCTTGCAATCCTACCTGATCCGTGGAGTGCGATCGCCAAAAGCCAAAATCAGGCTGGGATCACTTGAACATCTCACTTTGCTTGAGATGGTAGTCTATTACCGTGAAGGCAGGAGCTTACAGAATATCAAAGAGCTTCGTCCGGCTTATGCTTTCCGATCCATGCACAGCGATATCAGAAAGAGTTCGCAGGCTTTGTTTATCAATGAAGTGATATTCAAATCGGTGAAAGAGGAAGAGTGCAATACGGCTCTTTTTGATTTCCTGTTTGCTTGTATTGAAGAATTGGACAATCCCCAGGTATTTTCCCCGCATTTCCATCTTGCATTTATGGCAAGGCTGGCTGGTTTTCTCGGATTCGCACCACGATTAAATTATACTCCACAGTCCTGGTTCAACTTGCAGGAAGGCCATTTTGAAGAAATGCAGCCATTGCATTCGCATTCTATCGCGCCAGAACATGCAGGATATTTTAATTTTTTACTCAACAAGCCTGCACCTGAAGATCCTCAAATCATGATCCCCGGCAGTTCAAGAAAAGTATTACTTGAAAAACTGATAGAGTTTTATGAACTCCATCTACCATCTTTTGGCGGATTGCGTTCGCCGGAAATATTGCATGAAGTGCTGAAGGATTAGCCTTAACCCCGCCAGGATTCAGTTTGCAGACTCACTAGTGTCCCATTAAAATTGGGACGCTATTAAAAATTAAACAAATTTGGCTCATTAAGCCTAAATCGTTCTTTGTCATTTTGAAATTTAGTTCTATGGAATAGGTCACGAAGATGCGTTTTATCGGTTAATGATATAC
>JACZJK010000009.1 GCA_014860575.1 Bacteroidales bacterium | reverse complement strand
CAAATTAATGTGACAAATAACAATCAAATTAATGTTTAATTTTGGTCAAGAATTTATGCGCGTTTACACTGGCACAAATACTCCGGTTTAGCTGGCACATATTGGCCGGTATATGCATTTAAAGAGAGACCCAGATTTCAGTCTTATAATGCAATAGTTGCTACATCCACTTTAGAAATGGGTATTGACATCGGTACTCTGAATACCGTCATCAATAATTCAGTCCCACCTTTAACTTCCAATTTCTTGCAACGAGTTGGCCGTGCAGGCCGTAATTCAGGTTCAGCACTCATTACTAATTTTGCTCAAAGCAAGGCACACGATTTATTCTATTATGGCGAGCCCAAAGACATGATGGAAGGTGAAATAGCAACACCGGGTTGCTACTTAGAAGCAAAAGATATTTTGTACCGCCATTTTCTTGCTTATTGTTTCGACAATTGGTCGTCTGCTGATCCCAGGAATAATAGCATTCCGGGTAGATTGATTTCACTCCAATTGTCAAGAGCTGATTTATCAGCCCCAGAATTTTTAGCCAATAGAATTATTTCTTTTATCAAAGCAAGGGAAAAATCTCTCCTTACTGAATTTACTGAATTTTATGAGCCTGATTTAGAAGATTCCAAAGCATTAGATAACCTTACATTATTTTTACTGGAAGAGGGATTTTACCTCAGGTTAAAAGCAGTATTCACAAAACTTAAAGATGAGTATAAGTACATAAACCAAACAATTAAGGAAATTGATGCGGCTATAAAGTTGTTACCCAATGATGAAGAAAGGAAAGGATTAGAATCTGAGAAAAAAGCATTGTGGGGTTTAAAAAGATTATTGGATAAACGCTCAATTCTTGAACACTTAACCAATGTAGGCCTATTGCCTAACTATGCTTTCCCGGAAACTGGTGTTACTTTAAATGCCTGGATAAAATCAAACAAAGCAAAGGCGAGTGAAAATATTCCAACAGATAAACAATTTGAAATTGTAAGGTCTTCTAAGTCAGCTATACGAGAGTTTGCACCTGATAATTTCTTCTATTCACAGGGTTTCAAATTTGCCATTTCTGGTTTGAATACATACGATTGGAAAGATGTTGGGACTTTGCTTGTTAAAAGATTTTGTTCTAATTGCGACCATATCGCTGATAAAGTAACATCAACTGAAGCTCATTGTCCTAAATGCGGTGATGCTTCCTGGGCATCAGATAAAAACCAACACGTTTTTGTAAAATTAAGTGGAGTTAAGTCAGTAAACTTTAGAGATAAATCATCACTGGATGATAGCTCAGATGATAGAGATTCTAATATTTACAGAGTTTCTAAACACCTTAAATTCGACAGTAAATCTTTCCAGGGTGCATGGGGCATGAAAGAAATTCCCTTTGGAATTGAGTATGTCAAAAACGTTGATATTATTGAACTAAATCTTGGCCTATCATCAGCCGTTAATGCTAATAAAATCATTATTAATCAGCATGAGGATGTTCCGCATCATGGTTTTGTTACTTGCAAGTACTGTGGCAAAAGTTCTTCTAAATTAAATCAACGTGATTACAAATTTCATTATGGTTATTGTAAGCACAAAGACCGCGAATACAATGGTCTTAAAGATGATGTTTTTGAAGAGGTATTCTTGTTCAGGGAAATTAAAACAGAAGCTTTAAAAGTATTACTGCCTGTTCAGGAATTTGAAAGTGAAGCAACAATAAACATGTTCAAAGCAGGTTTGGATTTGGGTTTAAAAAAATACTACAAAGGGAATCCTCAACATTTAAGCATTATCAATTATTCAGAATACAATGCAAAGAACAGCCGCTTCGATAAATACCTTGTATTGTACGATAACATTCCGGGTGGAACAGGCTACTTAGAAAAGCTATTTAGCCCTGCTGATTTCACAACAGTAATATCAAAAGCATATGAAGCCATAAAGGATTGCAGCTGTAAGGCTGAAGGTAAAGATGGCTGCTATCGCTGCATATACACCTACTCCAATCAGTTTATTCAGGGAGAATTGAGCCGGGCTAAAGCAGAGTTTTTATTCAAGAAAATAGTAGACAAATCAGATGCATGGGAAACCTATACAACGGGCTTGGGGGCATTAACCAGCAATGGTCAAATTGAGGAAAGCGAATTGGAAGACAGATTTATTAGAAGTCTGAGAAATCACATCCAAAATCAAAACTCACAAGATTTTATATTTGAAGACTTTATCGAAAATGGCATTGTAAATTATAAATTCAAAATTACATCGGGTGTTTATTCATTCTACTATATAATCAGACCTCAATATGAATTAGGTCCAACCAACGGTGTAAAATACAACACCCGCTCTGATTTTTATATTTCGCTAAGCAGTATTGTAAAAGACGGAATAGCCGTGGAGGATGATGGTCTAACCTCATCTGTAAAAGGAATAGCAATCTATTTGGATGGTTATACATTCCATGCAACAGAAGAAAATTGCAGGTTCTTTGATGATTTGAAAAAACGTATTGCAATTGTCGAATCACATTCAATAATTAGTTGGTCATTAACATGGACGGATATTGAGAAATTTGATGCTATAGAAAAAGAAAATGACAACCAATCAAAAGAATTTAAAAGAGATAACTTATTTATTGATAAAGTAAAATACAGAAGCTCAGTTGATGCTTTCCGCCAAATACTTGGTAATGCTTACCTTAATGATTCATTGTTTGCTTGCAAAAACTCTTTTGAAAGATTATTGTGGCTTTTATCAAATCCACTCGAATCGAAATCACGGCATAAAAAGATTGGACTAATGCTGGCATTACATCAACAGCAATTTGGCACTCCTTCATCTGATAATGATACTATTGATGAATTACTTAATGACCCACTGACGATTATAGACACTACATTAATAGCAAAGTATAAGTCAAATGGAAATTTTTATGTGTTGCCGGAAGTTTCTATTACTGCTGATTTTACAATTTCAAAAGTTGCAGTTAAAATTTCGGATTTGTCGGTTAAGTCTAGCATATCAGTTAATAATATTAATGGCACTCTTGATAAACATACTTGGGAGAGGTTTTGGCAATTGTACAATCTGATACAAGAATCTATAGAAATAATCAATTAAAATGCACACAACCAGTAGTCATACACATTTGCAAGTCACACAAGCCCCGGCTATGTGGCAATTACATTGCCGCTCCCAACACCGGATAATTTGTAATTATCCATTCACCACACAGGCTACTGAGCCTCACCGATCCGTTTCTCCATTAGCCTAAATCTACATATTCGGCTCTTCATCTCCATTCCAACCCCTTCCAATCCACCCTCACCGTCCCAACTGTCCCTACTGTCCTTACAATTCAACCTGACCCCCCGGAAATACCCCCACCGGCGGCGAAGTCTTTCCCAACGCACAATCCAACCTAATAAAGCCTCCTTCAGCTTCGCCTCAACTGTCCTGGCTTATACCTTCCCGCACCCCACGCCCCGTGCCCTACGCCACCTCTTATAAGCCAGCCCAGCGCCGCCGGAAATAGATCCTACTCATATCACCCAACCCACGCCCCCCCTTCTGTTTCTCGTCTTTGTCATGCTTTTTGCACCCACCCCTATGCAATTTTTACAAAGAGGCTTTCGTTCCTCAGCCACATTGCAAAATTGCCCTTCCGCACAGCAAAAAATCACGCCAAAGCCTCAAAACCCAACGCATTTTAACATAATGAAAATTATGATCAAGCCTTATTTTCAGCGGTATATTTGATTGATTGCGGCTCGCTCATAATTGGCATTATGTATAAATTGCTCCCTGCGCCAGCCCACCGCCCGCATCAACATCCTGCTTCAATTCCCACCCACCGGAAACAATATCGCCCGCTTCATCTTGACTGCTTTCCCCAAATACACTTAACTCCAAGCCTTATTTGCTCCATTCCAAGCTAACGCTCGTAATGGTTCAAATAAAGCTTTCCGTACGCCTGCTTTATCTCTCTCAGCAACCAGGCAGCAAACCCCGCATTGCCAGCCCGACAACATTTTCACATGCTTAATTTCAGCAATGGTAAATGTTGCGTTCTGTCAATGCAGGGTAACAATCATTCTTCCTCTCAGCATCTTCAAATCACTCGCTTCGCTCGCACTTAAAAACCGAAATCGTAAATCGCCAATCCGAAATTATTCTGCCTACGCTCATCCCTGCGCCTGCGGCAAAGCTCATTCCTCAATCTCATTCCTCACTGCATTCTCTCACTCCATTCCGGGACGCCTCATGCTTCGGCGACCCGTCATTACGTTCGTTCTTTCCGTTCGTCATTCCGTTTCGTCATTTCGCATAGCCTCAGCGCCGCACCCCGGCAGCAGCTCATGGGGTTAACCAGGCCTTCCTTGCGCCCTGCCTTGACGCCAGCCAACCCACATTTCCAACACAATGGCGTCAAGCCAGTGCCGCAAAACACACAATGCCACCCCTCACGGCCTGGTCAATCCCCATCCGCTGCAGCCTCCTTTTCCCCGTCCTTTCCCAACCCGTCCCCCTTACTTATCGCCATCTACCAAAATTCAAAATTCAATTGTTCTATGGTTCAAATGTTCTATTATTCTAATCTCACTAATTCAACAACCCATTACTCCAATACTCCACCACTCCATTACTCCATTTGTCCAATAACCAATTAACTTATCAACCAATTGACCATTCACCACTCCATCACAACCCCACCTTCCCCAACCTCATCTTCCTCCTCACATACAACTCCCGGCTCATAACCACGTACCGAAGAGCATCAATCGCATGATTGAACTTATCAACCGGCTCTTTTAACTTGTTGCCGTTCCGATCTTCCCGCCACTTATAGTTCCGGAACTCCTTAATAATATTCACCGACGACTTTACAATGTTGATCCGGTAACGTTTCAAAACGTCAATACCAACATCAACACTTCCTGGAGGTTTATAAGCAGCTTTCAGGTTAAAACCTGCCCGTCGAAGCTCGAATATCATTTCCGGCTTGCGGTCAGCAACAATATCATCACCCCAGTTCAATCCCAGGTCCGACATCATAACCGCCAGATCACTGCCAAGTAAACCGGTGTTGTATATCATTTCCTCGACGAATATCTCACCATCCTTCATCCCGACCTTTATCAACGTCGTCGGATCATGCTCAAAACCAAAGTCCATTCCATAACTCAACCACTTCAATTCCTGAATTTTTGGAAATTCATCAGCCTCTTTCCAATTCGTGAAAATTACCCCGCTGATTTCAGCCGGTAATCCAAGTCCATAAATTTGCCAGTACGCCGGATCAACGTTTTTCAGATTCTCGATCTCCTGGATAATGGCTGGTGCCAGGTATGCTAAATTATCCTTGTATGTTGAATGTATCACCTGGCAATCCGGCCTATGCTTCACAACTTCATTGATCCAATGATCCGGAGGAATTGACGGATTATAATCTATGAATATCTGCCTTTCGGTCCTTATTGACAACTGAATCCAATCCTCCAGGCTCAATTCATTCGCCTCGTTGATGAATAGATAATGTCGTTTCGCTCCACGCTTTTTCTGAGGCTGATCAAGGCTCACAAACTCAAAAAGATTCCGACGTAACTGATAGGTGTTTTCAGTTTTGTTGTGGTATTTCTCGTCATACATGCCATGTTCCTTCAATATCTCGAAAAAATCCCTCATCACCGATCCCCTTAGCGACGGCATTGTTTTCCTGACAATGGTAAACACCTGGTCGCGCACATTCAGCGACTTCACAAAGATCAGCAACTGCAATATAGAATACGTCTTCCCCGACCTCGAACCGCCCTCGTTCACCACAATCTTCGCCAGCGAAGCATTGTTTTTATCAAACACATCCGAAACACCTACTTTCCTGATCATTCCCTAAAATCTTCCGGCGTTCTCCGCACCTCGAAAACAATCTTAGTAATTTCTTCTTCGCTGTCCGTTTCCAAAGTAGTCCTGTTAAGTTTCGGCAACAGGAATTCATGTATATCAAGCCATATCCTGGCTTTTTCTACCGGTTTTAGCTTGTTAAAAAATTCCTCCATTTGCGGTTCCAGCAAACTCAGGGCAAACTCCATTTTCTCCTGCCGTTCCGCAGTCAGCTTATTCCTCGCCCCTTTAGGTCTCCCGGAATTGCCAGGCTTAAACTGCCAACTTTTATTTTCAACATCGGTTTCCATATTTTATCGTATTTCAACGTATTTTACGTATCTCCCAATTCAACATTCCACACTCTACATTCTACATTCCACCACTCCATCACTCCACCACTCCATTACTCCACAATTACACTAATCAACCATTCAACCAAACACCAACTGCATCACAGCATCACTGTATCACTGCATCACAACCCTACTTTCGATAAACCATCTTCTCAATCATACTCACACTCACATCATACTTCACGCTTAGGTCCAATTTGATATCCGTCAGCGTTCTTTCCTTTTCATTTTTGAGCGAATGATAGTGATGCTTAACAAGCCATTTCCTGGCGATCTTTTCATTTAACAAACCGATTTCGGCCATTTTATCAGCCTCCAATCCGGTTGTTTCCTTGATTTCCCCTGCCAGTTCTTTTAATGTTTCCATCGTCTGCAATTTAATTGTTCAGACTGCTAAGATACAATTTTATTTCATTGATTAGTATATTATTGCCACATTTTACTAAAGTATTACTTTAACTTGTTTTTATTTTTGCTCAACTTATTTTTAAACATATATCAATGAAAAAAGTCCCGTCACCGTTGAGCAAAGCTTCTAAGCAAAAGGAAACTATCCGCCAGCCCAAACCGCCCAAAAAGGTTAAGCCTAAAAGCGATATTAAATTTAAAGCAGGTGCCGACCTGGCAGGCGCTGTTTAATCCTTTCGCCAATGAAAAGGTATTACCTCTCTGAGCCTGTTTTTAATGTTCCCATCGGTTCCATTGACCGTGATAACGGCATTATCCGGGGCATCACCGTCGCAAAAGTTGGTCCTGCCAAGGGGCATGATGCTTTCCTGGATAAAGATTTCCTGCTCCAGATTGTCGAAAACGCAAGCCTGAAACCCCAGGGAGTTAAGGCCCGTTTCGGCCATCCAAATATGTGTTCAACAGCGTTGGGTTCATACTTAGGCAGGTTTATCAACTATTCCTATCACGTTGACCACGTTAAAGCTGACTTAAAACTCGATGAAACTGCCAAAACCACTCCCCAGGGAAACCTCTACGACTATGTTTTGAACATGGCCGAAAAGAACCCCGATATGTTTGGTGCCTCCATCGCTTTTGAATCAAATACATTCCTTGAAACAAAGGAAATCGTTGACGGGAAAGAAAAAGTAAATCGGTTTTTCCGGTTAAAAGAACTTCGTGCTACTGATATTGTGGACGAACCTTCAGCAACCGACGGCCTTTTCAGCGCCGAATCGCTTCCAGCCCAGGCAACGCAATTCCTGGACGAAAACCCTGAGTTAGCAGAACTCATTTACACCAAACCCGAAAACGTCATTGAATTTCTTGAAAATTATTTAAGCACATCCGACATGAAAATTCCTGAAAACATAAAGAAGAACTTCAAAGCCATATTTGGGCTTCAAAAAGATATTACCCCTCCATCCGGGGAAGCAGAACCTCAGGTTACCGCTTCTACTGATGGGGAAGATGCAGTTCCAGGCTCAGTTGCTGATGCATTGCAGCAACCTGAGCCGGAAGCTGCACTAAACGAAACCTCTCAGGAAACCGAAGAAAGCCTGGAGACCATTCATCCAGATTCGGCAATGGTTCATGCTGCATTTGTCAACTTTCTTGAAACCGCACAGTTGGCAGAAATTCAGTTGCAAGACGATGGCAATTATCTTTTTGTGGCTGAAAAGCCTGATGAAAGTATTGTTCTGAATGAAGGAAGCATGCTAAACCTGATGGTCTCCACTTTTAAAAAGCGTTTGGATGAATTACAACAAGCATTGGCTTCTAATATTGCCCTGAACAGTGAAATCGCCAGCCTCAACGCACAGATCACTACCCTCAGAGACCAGCTTGCAGCCAAGCCCACAATTCCTAACCAGGTAACTGATCCTAAAGTTGGTCTTGATCTTTCCGACCCTCCAAAAGACGAAACCGGAAAAACCATTCTCCAGTCCATCCCCGACGATCTCAAACGCCGTGTAAAAGCAGCCTCCAAAACCCCCTAAACCAAATCAACTAAATCTTGAATCTGAAATCTTAAATCTGGAATTAAAATGTCAAACATTTTCACACAAACAACCAGCCCTTCGTTCACCAAACAGGCAGTGAACGAGTTTTTCATTCAGCCCATGTTTATGGCTGAAGATCTTCGTGGCATCATGACGGTTCGCACCGACGTAAAAGGAACGGAACGCCTCAACAAGGTTTCACGACCTTCCATGCTCACAAAACCTAAACTTTCTGCAGGCTTTAATCCTGTCGGAGGTTTCGCACTCACTTACCAGGATATCACCGTTAAGCCGATGGCCCTGGAGTTTGAACAAAACGCCCGTGAGTTCTGGGGTTCTATCATCGAACAACTCTTGGCACAAGGCTATAAGGAGGATGACATTGAGCAGATGAAATCACCTGATATCTGGAACAAAGTCATGCTGCCTATCATCGCCCAGGCCGGTCAGGACGACCTCATCCGCCAGATGTGGTTCGCTGATCCGTCCATGGAAGTCCTGGCTGCTGGAGCAGCCACCGGCGTGATTGACACCAACTATTCCGGTTACACCGGTCTATTGTCCTGGCTGCTCAATGATCTTTACACTGGTACAATTCCTTCAGCTCAGCACGTTGGCATTGCATCAGCTGTTTCTGCTGTAAAACAAGAAGTTGTAAAAACATTTACCTATGGTGCAACTACCACCAAGGTAGGTATTACCATCAACGGCATTCTTTACGAAGAAAATTACCTTAGCTCGGCAACCGTCACTATGGCAAACTGGCTGGCTTCTCATAAAGCCGCCATTGAAGCCCGTTCCGGCATCCACGCAGTTGTTGTTACCAATCCTTCTGCAGGTGCTATCAAAATCGTCAGCAAGTACAAAGGTGGTTCATTTACTGCTGTTGCCGTCGCAACCGGTGGCGGTTCCTTTGCCGATTCTGGCACTGTCGCTGCTGTAAAGGCTGGCGCTCTCTCATCCAACGAAGCCGACTCCACCCTCGAAAGCATGATTGATGCCATTACACCCGAAATGTATGAATTTGACCTCATGTTCATGCTCACAGCTTCGATGTGGCGTAACCTGGTTCACACGATGAAAAACCGTGAAACTGCCTTCGGTGATACCGTGATGAAGAACGGAATCAAGGTTCCAACCTACGAAGGCTTCCCGATCATCGTCCGCCCCGATTGGGACAAATGGATTTCGGTTGCCCATACCGGCATCCAGCCACACCGTGCCATCCTGACCACCAGCAAAAACTTGCTGTTTGCAACCGATGGTACTACCGATTCCGAAATGATTGAAACCTGGTACAACCAGGAAGCACAGATGCGCCGCTACAGGGTGCAGTACAAAGCACAAACAGCCTATATCCACAAGGAATTAATGGTATTGGCCGGTTTTGGTGATTAGTTTTCTCATTTTCATTCCCGCTGTCCTTGTTCGTTGATTCGTGAGTGGGGCATAGCTAAAAACAAGGCAGCGGGTTTTTCTAACCCAAAATCTGAATATGGAACCTAAAAATCAACTGTTTTACAAAGTCCCCTTTAGGGGATTTAGGGGCAAATTGAAATATCAAACTCGATCTGTAATCTGAATCTTGAATCTATAAACCAGCAGTTTGCGGAAGTCCCCTTTAGGGGATTTAGGGGCAAATTTAAGTAGCATACCCAATCGTAAATCTAAAATCGTAAATCAAAAAGAGATGCTTACCAACTACCTAACTCCTGATATCGTCAACCGCCTCTCACGCCGTGAGCTCATCAGGTTGATGTATGATTTCCTTGAAAAGTTTTCAAACACAACACCCCAGGCAGTTGATGTTTTGCCCACTATTATTGAAAACGGCGAACTTGTAATCTACGACAACGAACTTTGGCGTGGACTGGCTCCCGGTGAAAGTTCTCTGCCTGCCGGTACACCCTGGCCGGCAAAAGGCTACAAATCTTTCATTGCTGTCATCACCGATCAACCTGGTGGAACAGAGGACCATGTTCTTAAAGTAAACAAATCCAATATCGGAACAGGCACATTTACAAAACAAAGCCAGACACATTTCCGGATTGTTTTTGACGACATTCCATCTTCTGTTTACTTCTATACTCCATACCAGAACTTCCCGCAACCGTTCGAAAACCTTCCCGAGTTCATGACTGCAACAGTCAATTTCAACTCAGCCACCAACCAATGCGACATCTACCTCTGGAAAGCTTTTGAAGGCGACGACGAAACCATCCTGCTCCATATCAACGCCATGTTCTTCCCCCCTCCACCCGCAACTTAATATTGGATCTTAAATCTGAAATCTGGAATCTTGTTTTTTGAATCTTGAATATGAAATTTTGAATCTTGAATCTTAATGCACGTATCTCTCTCTTCATATAATTACACCCCCCTCTTCAACTTGAAGCAAACCGACTTCATCACTTTGCTTACAAATTACGACGAGTACATCCCTTTCGGAGAGGACAACTTATTGCCATCGCAACTGAATAAACTTGCCAGGGAAGTCCCTGTTCACAGGGCAATATTAAACAGCAAAACCAACTATGTGATTGGCAAAGGACTGGCTTCAAACAATCCCAAAATCAATGAATTCATTAAGCATCCGAACAACATCAATATTGACCTGGCAACGCTGATGCGCCGTGTAGTTTTTGATTATTTCAACCAGGGCAATGCCTATATCGAGGTTGTAACCAACGCCCAAAAAACCTTTTTCTACATCTACCATTCTGATGCTTCGAAGTTCAGGTTTGCCTCTTCGCTCGATCACTTCATCATCCATCCAAACTGGGCTGAATACAAAGGGAAAAACGACGAAAACTCAAAAACAATCCCGGTATATCCAAACTTCGAGAAAGGCCAAGACGGTCTATATCACTCTATTTACCACATCAAAGACTATGAACCTGAATTCTATTACTATGGCCTTTGCTCTTATTTTGCTGGTTTGCGCTCCATCATCATTACTGGTCTTACAAATGTCTGGAACCAGCGCAGGCTTGAACGGCATTTTAACGCCCCGGGTTTGCTTATCATCCCCGGAATCAACGACGACGATGATGCCGCCACGCTGGATACTGAATTTCAAAAATACATGGGCGCAAATTCTGAAAAAGCAGCAGATATCATCATTCAATATTTGCAGGACCTGGGCCCTGGTCAATCTTCACAAGCCGCGCAGTACATTGAATTCCTCAAAAAAGAGGAAGGAAACTGGTTAGCACTGCATCAACAGGCAGAAATGTCTTTGATAACAATCCATAACTGGTTCAGGTCATTAACACCGTATTCCGACGAAAAAAGCGGGTTCGATAAAAACAAGATCATTGCCGAATATGAAATTGCAATGTCCAGCATCATCAGGCCTCATCAGGACCTGTTTTTGAAACATTTGTACAAACTACTTACCGACTTCAATTATCCCGTCGCTGATCTCGACTTCGTCAACGAAACACCCATCCAGCGCATCAACCCTTTCAAATTTGTATGGGAAGTTCGTCGGGACTCAGGCTTGGACTTCGACCCCGCTGATCCTGTCCAGAAACAACTCGTCATCCAGGTTCGCAATACCTACGGAAACGATGCAACCAACGCAAATACAGGCACAGAAAAAGAAAAAGATTTTTAGCCATGGCCATGACATTGTTAGCAACACCAGCAGAAGTAATTGAGCTTTCATTCATCCAGGATGAAGTAACACCGATGTACACCGGCGTAATCCTTGACACTTTCATCAAAGCCGCTGAAGAACGCTTTATTAAACCTCTGATCAGCCCACCTCTTTACAAGGCTGTCTATGCTGATCCAGTAACTTTCGCAGCGCTTATTGAAGAAATCAAGCCCTGCCAGGCATATTATACCAAACTCCTTTCCCTCAATGACTTTCTGTATTCCGAAGATGCAAACTTCAAAGATTTGTCTTCTGATGCAAAAAAGCAATTATTGAAATCCACTCAAAATATTGCAGACGCGCTTGCAAAATCACTAATCGCTTACATCAAATCCAACCATCCAACCCTATACACCCCCCCCTCAAAAAAACGAGTCGCTGGCCTCTTACTAATCACCTCTCACTAATCACCAATCACTAATCACCAATCACTAAATATCAAAACAATGAAAAAGTTAACTTTCTTAATGACAATGCTCGCTATTTCTATGATAGCTGGAGCTCAGGGACGAACAATCAACTTCACCCCCCACGAGGGTTTAAAAGCCGGAATCTGGCAAGGGAAAATCTATTCTCAATGGGATTACAACCAAAACAAGGACGGCATCAAACAAGCAATGTCATTGGGGGAATGGCGAAATCTCCCAAAATCAGCGAAATTGGGTAAACAACTATTGCCAACCCAAACTATCCACTTTACTGAGGTGAATATTGTTGACGTGGCAACCGGGAATTTTCCCGGGCTGAATTACATTTTCTCAAAATCCTGGAATAGTCAGCTTAGTAATTTATTCAAGGCTTATCAAATGGTTTTTATTAAAGAAGATGCTAATGCTATCGCAGAACAGATTAAAGCATGGTACCGTGGCGACACTACTGAAACAGTCATTCTTACTACAAAGGAAAAAAAGCAATGGAATGTAGGCGACCTGGTACCGGTTCACGTCTGGGCAAACAATAGCTTCAAAATTACCATTCCGCCCTGGCTCGAATTTGTTTCAATTGATCTGAGCAATGACATGCAGTACAAAGGAAATACCTGGTGCAAAATATTTGGCTGGAATCATCAACTTATTGGCAATGTTTTACATGTTACTGTAGTTCCTTCATCCCTCTTTCATACCAACCCGAAAGCTGAACCACTTGACCCCGGATTAATTGACAATCCTGAATTCGGATATGAAAACCCAGTTTACAACTATCGCAACAATCCCTGGGGTACTTCTAACTACCATAAAGGTAAAAGAACCCTTGGCTCAATGGTTTTCAAAGTAATCGCCCCCGTTGACGGCTACATTCCCGACTGCCAGGAAGGTTATATCTACGCCAAATGACGCCCTCTTATCATCCTGTACGCAGTAAAGGATCTCTTAAATCTTGAATCTGAAATCTTAAATCTTAAATCATCCCTCCCATGTCATTCAAAAAAGAAATTATCCCGCTAAACATCAGCCTCGACGGCGTTGAATCAACAAATTCCGCTCCTTTTCTCCTGCCGCCCTGCAACGATTTCTCATTGCAGATATTTTCTGCTTTGACAGCAAGCACACCTGATCATACAATAATCGCATTGGAACAAAGCAACGACGGCGTAAACTTCGATCCGGTTGTTGATTTGTCTGGCAATAATGTTCAGATTGAAGCATATGATGATATCCGCACGGCCACCATCAATGTTTCAAACCTCTGCACTGTATGGCTCAGACTTGCAATTACAACACCTGTCGGCGCAGGAGAAGCAGGTTCGATAAGCTACTTAATCCTAACATCAAACTAAACCATGGGCAACTCAAAAAAATTCAATCTGGCAGTTCCACCTTCAGGTGGTAAATTCATTGTTAGGGAATACACTGAAAATGCTGTATGGACGAAACCCAATGGGTTGCTTGCTGCCATGATAGTTTGCTTAGGTGGTGGTGCCGGTGGTGGTTCAGGCCGCAATAGTAATACTGGCGTCGCTGCATCAGGTGGTGGTGGTGGTGGCACTGGTGCTTTTGCTACTTGCTTTGCTCTTGCCGCTAACCTGCTTGATGATTATGCCATAACAATCGGTTTAGGCGGTGCTGGTGGTGCTGCACAATCTGCAGTAAATACTAATGGCAATAACGGTGCCAATGGTAGTGATACTTCTTTTGGAACTCTTGTGATTGCCGACGCTGGTAGTGGTGGTATGGGTGGTACTGGTACATCTGCCAATGGCGGAACTGGTGGCTCTCCACTTTCTTCAAATCCCAGGCATTCAATATGTGTTATTACAGGTACTCAATCCGCAACAGGCCGTTCTGTTTCTGCAGGCACAGGCGGCAATTTTGCTTCTGCTTCCTGGCCTTGGGCCGGTGCTGGTGGCGGCGGCGGCGTTAATTCTTCGGGCACTTCTTTTAATGGTGGCAGTACTGGTGCGCCTATGAATATGAACGGCAATACTCTTACAGGTAGTATTGTTAACGGTGGCGTTTCGCCTGGTGGTAATGGCATCGCAGGTCAAGATAATATTATGTTAGGTCTTTTCGCTCAATATGGTGCCGACGCCTGGTCAATTCTTACAAAAGGGATTGGAAATTCTGGAAGCGGCGGTGCCGGTTCTTTGGGCACAGGTGGCAATGGTGGCGCTGGTGGTAATGGTGGTCTTTATGGTTCTGGCGGCGGAGGCGGCGGTGGATCTATTTCAGGCATTTCCGGCAAAGGCGGCGACGGCGCCCAGGGTCTTTGTGTCATCCTCGAAATCTACTAAAAACCTCACTTCAATGACTAATAGCGAATACATGCAATTCAAAAAGGTGCTTTGGGGTTCAGTGGCTGCAGTCATTGTTGCCTCTGTCACTACTGCAATAGCTTTTTACTATTCAACCACCAACAGCATTCAAACAATAAGCAAAACAATTGATCGGCATGAAGTCATCCTCGAAAACAAAATCGGTCGTCGTGAATTCGACCGCTTCCAATACGACTATGACCACCATTGCAACACCGTGCAGCGCAAATTCGAAATCATTGACCAAAAACTCGACCGCCTCATCCAAAACCAAAACTAACAACCCCATCCCACCAATTAACTACTTCACCAATTAACCAATCAACCCAATACTCCATCACTCCATCACTCCAATACTCCACCAATCAACCAATCAACGAAATGAAAACAGGAAGATTCGAAGACGACAAAGGAAACCGCTCAAGCATGCGGGAAATTCTCTACATTCTCGTCGGCGTCGAAATTGCTTTGATGGTTGTCTGGTGCTGCTTGGCTTTCATCGAAGCAAGAAAAGATTCCTCTGATTGGTCCGGGTTAAGCTACATTCTGGTTGCAATTATTGGTATCGGTGGCCTGGCTTCACTCTCAAAACTAATCCAAAAAAAATACGAAAACTCAAATCCACCCAGCTCCACGCCCTAACCCCCCTAAACTTCTAAACCACTAAACCACTGTATCACTGCATAACTGCATCACTGCATCTTGAGCGAAGCGAAATCCCGAGTGGTACGATTCGGGAACTGCATCACAGTATAACCGCATCACTGCATCACAATAAACCCCCTAAACCCCGTAACTAACTACTGCCCCATAAATTTGAACTTCAAATCATCTAAACCATGAAAATATTCTTTTTCATATTACTGCCGCTACTTCTCTTTTCAGGCTGCATTACCCGTCAAAAGTGCTTGCAGCGCTTCCCGCCCGAAATAAAGGAAATCACTTCTGTCACTGTCGAGGTCCGTGAAACATTTCGTGATACAATAATCTTCCGGGAACTCCCCGGCGATACGATAATCCAGGTTGACACTGTATTGATTGATAACAAAGGCTTAATAAACACCAACATAAGCCTCCTCGAAACAAGCTTAGCCTGGTCAAAAGCCCAGATCCGTAACAATAAGCTTTTCCACGAATTAGTTCAAAAAGACACTACCCTGGAATTTAGATTACATAATGCCATAAAAGAAGTGGAAAGACTTGAAAAGGAACTAACCCTGAAAACAGAAACCGTTGAGGTTCCCCGGAAACTAACCAAATGGCAGCAATTCAGGCTCAGCCTTGCTAATATCTCCCTCGTTTGTTTGGCTATTTTCTCAATATACCTCCTCCTAAAAATCAAACTTTAACCCTCCTCCTCTAAGTCCCTAAGTCTCCAATTCCCATCTTCCCATCTTCCCATTTTCTCATCTTCTCACCCTGTCACCTTCATCCATCTTTCAAATATCGGCCAAAAATACTTATGCAATTCAGGTTACCCAAATCAAAAAATGTATAAATTGGCTGCATATTTTAATCATCATGCCCCAAACACGAGTAAACTTGAAACAAACTAACAAACTTGAGTCTATAAACCACTACGGGGTGGGCGTTGTCTTTCCTGCTTTTTCACAAGTAAATAAAAATAAAACATGATCGGCGTCATACATATACAGCCATTTTCAGCACGCATAGTATGACTTTGTCATACCTATAACACGTTACCGCCAAGTGTAAAAAGACAGAAACGACAGAAATAAAATTGAAAAGTAAACCATTTTGAAAGGATAAAAAAACGAATTAATGACAAGAAGAAAGAGCCGACACTCAAGCCGACCCAATGTTTTTTATTTTTTGCCCACCGCACATTTTTTAAAACAATTATCGACGCACATTGCACACATTGCCAAAGCCCCACAAGCCAACGCTGAAATCAAAGCTTTGTCAAAGAGTGCAATTTTGCTGACACACGAATAGGAATTACATGAAAGAAGGTGAAAAATATTTTGAGTTTGAACTTAAACCACAGCAAAAAAAAGCATTCGCTGAGTTACAGCATTTTGTCGAAGAAAGTTCGGACAAAATATTTATTCTTAAAGGTTATGCTGGTACTGGAAAAACTACATTGATGAGTGGTTTTATCAAATGGTTGGGTGAGAAAGAGAATATCTATTCTTTATTAGCATCAACAGGACGTGCAGCAAAGGTGCTATCTGACAAGACAAATACAGAAGCGACTACAATCCATAGCCATATCTATGTTTTTAAAGATTTGGATGATGACCTTGAATCTATGAGTTCAAAGCAAGATAAACTTGCCGTTGATGATAAAGGTCAAGTAAGTTTAGTTTTCGTCTTAAAAACATTAGATGCGGAATCAGAAAAAATCTACATCATTGATGAAGCATCAATGGTCGCTGATATTCCTTATAAAGGTGGTTCGTTTGCTAAATTTGGTAGTGGAGAGTTATTAAAGGATTTATTGACTTATGATATAAAGGGTAAATTCATTTTTGTAGGTGACCCATGTCAATTACCCCCAATCGGACAAGATATTTCACCAGCATTATCAAAATTATACTTAGAGCAGAAATACAAACATTCAGTTCAACAAATTGAGCTAACTGAAATTATCAGACAGGCTTCTGCAAATGGAATTATTTCAGCTTCTTTATTATTGAGAAATTTACAGACAACTAATCCGCCATTGAAATTTGCATCATTTCCGTTAAAAGGTCATTCTAATATTCCGCTTCACAGCTCACATGCTAGTTTGGTAAATTCATATATTCAAAAAATCAAGGAAAACGGATTTGAATACTCAACTTTAATTTGCCAGACAAACCGGCACTGTTCAGATTTAAATAAAATAATTAGGTCTGCATTGGGTAAATCATCCAATTTAATTGAATCGGGCGACATTCTTTTAGTTACTCAAAATAACTACTTGACAAACTTAGTCAATGGAGATTTAGTCAAGGTAATACAAACTGGGAAAAAAGAATCTCGTTGCGGATTATCATTTCTTCAGGTTGAAGTTCAGGAATTAGTTTCAAAGCATACTTTTAATATTCTATTAGTTGAAGACATTTTGTATTCTATTTCCACGAATCTCAACAACAAACAACATAAAGACTTGATGATTGATTATTTCCACCGAATGAAAGAAAAGGGAATCAAGCAAAAAGACCAATCCTTTAAGGATAAAATGCTTACAGACCCATATTTGAATGCCTTAAAAGCCGTTTATGGTTATGCTTTAACTTGCCATAAAAGTCAAGGAGGAGAATGGAATGAAGTATTTTTGTATCTTGACAATAAGATTCACGGAATACCAAAACCAGGTATTTATCAATGGCTGTATACGGCAGTTACAAGGGCAAAAGAAACATTACACGTTGTAAATGATTGGTTTATAAAATAAAATAACTATCATGTTTGAGATTTTAAAAAAAGAAATTAAAGTATCTGATAAAGTAAAACTTTATCTCACTTCAGGAAAAGAGTTGCAAGTAGATATTCTTGAAATTGGAGAGAATTATATTTTGGTTCTCAATCCTGATGGAACGCAATCAAGATTTTTTGAACCACTCATCGGTGGCTGGGATATAATCAGTAGCATGCAAATTGAGCAACCAATCACAATAACGCCAACCGAACAACAAGTTGTTAACATTGAAACAATTCATGCAGAAAAAAAAGAGAGCGAAAACAAAATCGGGTTAACAATTTTGGGAAAGATTGACTTAGACAAAATTGAACCAAAAAGAAAAAGACACTTTGCAACGAAAGAAGAACCTGTTACATCAAAAGTTAAGGTTCAACCTCAAAAACCACATACACTTAGTCAACATATCAAAGAACATAATTTGACTTTTACTTCTCTCCAAAATTTACAGGAATTAAAAGACAAAATTATTACAGACGCTGGCAAACAAACACTCCCTGCAAATGCTACCCTGAAAAGGTTTGGGCAGAATTTATACGGTTCAAGATTTGGTTTTTTGACTGACAATGAAAATAGAGATTACTATTTTAATATCACTGATGTTTATGATGATGACTTAAAGAAAATTCTGAACAGTCAAAACCCACAAGAAACGCAAGTAGTTTGTTTAATAAAATCATTTCAAGGGAAATTAAAAGCAACAGCAGTTTGTTTACCCAAGACAATTGAAGAATTTCAATCGCTTGCTGAAGCGTGTTACAAGAAGAATGAAATAATTGAAGCCAAAACAATATTGAGTTTTATACTAAATGCAGTAAACGATTACGAGCCAGCATTAAAACTCAAGAAACTTATTGAAGGTGTTTACAATAAAAAGAAATTTTCTATAACATCGGCAGCTAGTTTATTTATCCAAGCAAAACTTGAAATTAAAAGAGGAAATATAGAGAATGGGAAAAAACTTTTTTTAGAATTAATTGAAACACCAAATTTAAAAACCGAAAATGCAGTTAAAGAATTGGCATACGAACTTCAACGAGAAGGTAAGCTTGAAGAAGCTATCCAAATAACATTAAAATATCAACGATTAATAAAAACATCAGACCCCAATAGCTTTTTGGCTTACTTCTATGAAATAAAAAAAGATTATAAAACAGCAATCTTTTATTTGGAGAAAGTAAAGCCCAAAACTGAAATTGAAAAAATAAAAGTTGATAAAAGGCTTGCTGTTTCCTTTTTTAATATAAAAGATTATGATGCTTCGGAATTGCACTTAAAAAAAGTAATCGAGAAACAACCTGGTGATATTGTAAGTCAAAAATTACTTGAAGCATTAGAGAAAATTAAATCAGAAGGTATCTCGGATGAAATTGAAACAATTTTTAACGAAGCAGAATTAGCATCGTTAACTGGTGGAAGAAGTCCACACATACAATTTGCACTTGCTAATTGTGATTATGCGGGTGTTCCTGCTGCAATTGTCAGTGAAGAAAAATTTACCAAGACAACATTAAGAGAATTACGAAAATTAATTGAAGAGGCTGGTAAAGCAAGGCCAAAAGAACGAGCCCCCTATTTACTAACAGAAGGAAAATTGATGGAGCTACTTGAACCTGAGAGAGAAGATGAACTGAATTCTGTGTTATCAAGATATTGTTTAGCTGTTAGCCAAAATATTTCAAGCGAGAACAACCCAGTTGATATTGTTAGGTTCTATTTATTAGAAGCATTCAAATTATCAACAGAATATGGAAAAATAAGTCAATACCTTCCAATCTATTTACACTCTTTTCAACTATCGTCCTATGAGTCATATAAAATGATGAATAAATCAATAGACGAAACCATTAAGGAAATTTTTAATATCCAATTAGGTTTAAATTTTTGGAATGGAGTAATTGATTTATTTCTTACAAACACTGAAATATTTTCCCAACTTCTTACACGTCTATTTCAAAATCCGGCATATCAGAAACCTTGCGTAGCATTCCTGATAAATTATTTAGAAATTAAAGAAATTAAATTTTTAAATAAAGAAGGATTTTCAAACCTCTGGAATGATGCAGTTGATAAAAGAAGAAGAGAGAAGGAAGGATTCAGTTCTAAGTTTAATTCACTCGGTAAAAGTAAAACAACAGAATCATTTTCAGAAGCCTTTGAATCTGCAAAAAATTCAATTCCAAATTGGTTAGGAAATATCGATAAGCACAGAATTAATTCCGTAGATGATATCCTCAGAAGTTTGATAGAATTTAATACACAAGCAGCTTTTGAAGATAAAGAAAGATACTTCAACATTGTAGGAAGCCAAATCAACACTTTACACACGGAAATAGAAGCAAGTCCAACTGAGTTTTCTTTTAACATTTTACGTCCCCAATTGGTAATACTTAGCAGACTTCTTGAAAAGGAATTTAAGATTGTTATCCAAACAAGTAAACCAGTAATAAGTATTAAGGTTTTAGGAGAATCTATAATTCATGATAACAATACTGTAACAGTATCAATTAATGTTTCCAATAAAAAGGGCAGCGCACCTATCTCATGGTTTCTTTTTAATATTAACAACTCAGAAGAGGTCGAATTTATACAGGAAAATAATGAGAGTAATCAAAGTTTGAAAGGTGGCGATGACAAAACTCTTAAATTAAAGATTCAAGTAAGTCAAAATATAAGAGGTCAAGGAGCATTTAACTTGAAAGTAATATTCATATATAAAATAAGAGGAAGTGAAGAACTCACTTCATACCCTGAAAACCTAGCTATTCGTTTATATTCTGAAAGTGAGTTTGACCATATAGACAACCCTTACTCAGGATCAACAAGCAGCGGGGCAGTTGAAGATGAGAAAATGTTTTTTGGTAGAACGGAATTTATTAACAATATTAAGAATTCAATTCTTCAATCAACCTCTAAATGTGTTATAATATATGGACAAAAGCGCTCGGGAAAATCCTCCGTTTTACATCATTTAAAAAAACAGCTTAATCAATCTCAAAATACTTTTTGTATCTCCTTTAGCTTAGGAGAAATTGTTGAGAATTTATCGCCTCTTACTTTTTATTACACAGTATTGTCTGAAATAGAAGATTCTCTTGATGCGTTACCGAAGGATAATAGAGTAAAACCAAAATTTTTTGCACCTACTCTTGATGAGTTAGAAAAAGCCCCTTCAATAATCTTTAATGACTACATGAAAGTATTCAGAACAGAATGTGCTTCAACTGTGGGATGGGAAAACAAGAATTTAGTTCTCCTAATTGATGAGTTTACATACATCTATACGGCAATCCAAAAGGAATTTATATCAGAGCAATTTATGAAAACCTGGAAAAGTTTTGTTGAAAAAAAGGTTTTTTCATCAATTCTAATTGGACAAGATATTATGCCAAAATTTATGGCGGACTATCAAAATGAATTTGGTATTGCAGAAGACATTCGACTTTCATATTTATCTAGAGAAGATGCAATTAAACTAATTGAAGAACCAATTTGGGATAAGCGGAGGAATCGAAGTAGATTTTTAGGCAAAGCTTTAGATTTGATTCTTGATTATACATCATCAAATCCATATTATATTCAAATATTTTGTTCTAGACTTGTTGAGTATATGAATAGTATGAAAGCAATTAGTGTAATTGAAACAGATGTTGATGATGTAGCCCAAACATTTATTAAGGGGGAACAAGCGCTTAATATTAAATATTTTGATAATTTAATTACTGCTGGTGATGCTGACATAAATGCTTTTAATCCAGAAGATACATTGAAAGCATTGAAAGAAATTGCATTTGCTTCAAAAACCCTAGATAGTTGTTCCAGAGATTCCATCAAACTTGGTGACAAAGTGAAAGAAGAACAGATTCTTTCAGACCTTAAAACAAGAGAAGTTATTTCTTGCCCTCAGCCAGGCTTCTATAAAATTAAAGTTAGGTTATTCAAAGAGTGGTTACTAAATAATTAATGACAATGATAAGAAAAAATCCTTTTGGAGATTATGGCGGTGTCGTTGCAGGTGAACGCTTCATCGGTAGAATTAATGAAATTGAAACTATTCAGAACCGTTTGTTAGGTTGCAATTATGGGAATATGGCAATTATGGGCTTACCCAGAATTGGTAAATCAAGTTTAGCTTGGAACTCAATAATCACAACAAAGGCAGAATTAATCAAAAAAAAGGTTTTGCCAATTTGGATTTCTTTTGGGGAATATTCATCTCTCAACGATGTTTTTCAAGAAATAGTAATGGAATTAGTGGAAATACTCACTGATTCAGCAGAATTTGTCGCTCATTTAACTTCAATAATAAAAAGTATTAATGATGCAAGAAATCAGATAGAAAAAAGACGATTTATAAAAAAACTTCTCAAGTTTTTAAAGTCAAATGGGTTTAGATTAATCCTTGTTCTAGATGAATTTGATAATGCTCAAAACATCCTTGATCTCCATGATTTTCAATTCTTAAGAGAAGTATCTAACAACCCTGATACAAAGTTAGCACTATTAACCATTTCAAGAAAAACAATACAAGAATTAGAGCCTGATAATGGAGCACTTTCAAACTTCTACCAAATTTTTACTGATTTAAGATTAAAATTATTTAATCAAAACGATCAGGATGATTATTGGAATAGAGTTAGACGAAATGGCATAGAGGTTTCTCAACAGTATATATCGCTAACAAGTCACTACTGTGGCTCACACCCTTATTTGCTTGATGCCTTTAATCATGAAGTATTCAATAAAATTTCACAATCTGAAACAAACTTAGAAAAAATATCAGAGCTAGTTATTAAAGAACTAAATCTTAAAATGCTTAATGAATACGAATCAATTATAAAATTGATGAGAGACGAAGGTTTAGAAAGAATGTTAATGCAAATGATTGTTGGTCCAGTTTACGATATTACTCAGAGAGATGTTGAGAAATTATTAAAGTATGATATTGTTTCAATGACCCTATTGGGAAACTATTCAAGTTTTTCGGAATACTTTAATAACTATTTACTAATAAAGTCAAATTCAATTGATATTTGGCCACTTTGGAGTGAAGTAGAAAATGAAATACGAGCATTAATAAAACAAAATTTATTAGAGAAATTTGGCGAAGTATGGGAAGATCAATATATCAAGCAGAATAAGCAAAAAGGAGCAGAGGCATTTATTCAAGATAAACGTGAAATGAAATTACGCAATAAAAAATCATTCGGGGATAAAGCTTCTGATCATTTAGTCGATTATACTTACCCGATGGATATGTTTGACAGGTTTATTGCCTTAGATTGGAGTTGGTATTCATCCATTTTTGATAAGCAAAAGAATGATTGGAAACCAATTTTTGAACATTTAGGAAAAATAAGAAATCCATTAGCTCACAACAATCCAAATTTTTTATCGGACTCAGACAAAAACATTGCAGAGGGTTATTGTAAAATTATTCTTGAAAAAATTAAAAAATGGAAAGTAAAAGACATTCAGTAATCCAACCCTATTTGCAAGCACATTGCCAAAGCCCCACAAGCCTACGCTACAACCAAAGCTTTGTCAAAGAGCTTGCAAAGCCGACACACAGAGAGAAATTGTTTTAAAAATTTGCCGACACTAAAAAAATAAAAAACGCTGACACACGTGCTGACAGAAAAGAAAGAAAGAAAAATTGACAATGACACGGAAACTGAATAATGACAATGGTTTACAAGACTGAAAGAAAGAACACCTGGCGGTTACAAGCGTTATATTTTATTGCCGAGCCAGTGCGGATTTCAGCGTTTCTACATCTAATAAACTTTCGTGTATTTTGAAAGGACAGTGCTTCGAAATTGGCAACAAAAACTTACCGCCAATCCGTTAAATAGTTGTAAAAAAGCACTGCCACCAAAATCTTTTAAAAATCATAAAAATGACAGCTCAAGCAAGTGATATATTGATTTATAATAAACAGGAGCTATATATGGCGGCAGAACCTTTAGAGAGTTACCTTAAGAAGGCAAAATTACCCCATAAACTGGTCGCACCGAATACTGGTTGTTGGAGAGGTTATACTTCCAAATGGGCTATTGAAAACAGAAAACTTTTTCTAATTGAATGGCAAGGTTATATACTTAACTACCTAAAAGTAGGCATGGAATATTTATTCCCTGACGAAGAATTTGTTTTTGCGAAATGGTTCACAGGACAAATAAGGGTAGGAATGGGTGAAATGGTTAGTTATGTTCATGGTGGATACGCATCAGTTTATGAAGGCGATCTGTTTTTAATATTTGAGAATGGCGTATTAGTTAACGAGTATATTAAATGGCTAACACAAGAAGAAATAGAAAAAATACAGAAAGAAGATGATGCCCGTCCATTCTAAAGCACACATTTGCAATAACATTTTTTTTCTCAACGCACCTCGCTAAGTGGCAATTGCATTTCTGCTTGGTACATCGGATAATTTGCAATTATCCAACCCTGCTAAACAGCAATTGGGTGGCCAGTCATAGCGGGCATATCAATCTCTATCCTGTATAGTCTTTATCTTCCTTTCCAGGTGAATACATGGCTTTGCCGCATCATTGCTGCACTGCATCTTTTGAAAAGCAAAATTGTTTTTACGAAATCCCGTCCCTTAGGCCCGCTGCTCCTTGCCGTAATTTATAACTTACCTTCGCCTTTCTCTTCGCTCAATCGTATTATAAAGCATCATTGCATTCAGCTTATGCAATCATTTAACACACATAAATTCTTTCCAGCCCCTTGTAATTTGGTATAACCGGGTCTCCTCGATTCAATTCCTTAAAACTTCGTGTATTTTGTGAGTAAAACAAAACAGGCGCAAAATACCCGTCATAGTGTACAATCTCAGGGCACTTTTTTTCCAGATATACCCATTGCCTGTAATCCAGGTCTTCGACAGAAACTATATGTTTTACAACCACCCAATTAGCATTGCCATCCTTATCTTCAAACCATATTTGTGGATCAACTTCAAGAATGTCGCAATATTTTATGATCCTGCTTCCGTTCTTTTCCAGATCTTCACAAACAACTTGTATTGCAAAACTCTGCATTTCCCACTCTGACATGCTGGTAGGGGTAAGGCCCGCAATTTGCTCAGGATCGATCAGTTGGTCCGAAAGCGGGTCATATAAATTCCAGCTGCTTTCCAATGGCGCATATTCATAATTCCCTCTTTCGTATGCCTTTAAAAAAAATACAGGTTCCGGTTCAGTTACTCTGAACTCTATTTTATAAAGGCATGGTATCAGTTTATATTTTCTGCATCTATCAACGAACCAATAGCGCTGATCTCCTGTTAAAGAGCTTCCCCACGGATCAAATATTTCAATCATAACGGAAAAAATGCAGTTCCTGTAAGCAAACTGCAGATGGTCAAATGAATGTTCAATTAATTCCGCCTTTACCCACTTGAATCCGTCATAACTTGATTTAACTGGTTTCTTATTTCTTAAATCGAATTGTTCCTGAAGCCGAATTACTGCTTCGACGGCAGACTTTTTCAACAATTCACTCGGAATTGGTAATTCCAACAGTAACATATCTTCCCATTTTTTTTTCATTTTCTATTTACTTTTAATGGGTATTTTTACATCATGCAAGCCCACGAAGTTCGTTGATTGTTTCCTGATTCAGCTCTTCCCATTTGAACCCGTCTCTGCCGAAATGCCCGTATGCGGCTGTTTTTCGATAGATTGGGTGTTTAAGCTGCAGTGTTTCAATGATTCCTCGCGGTGTCAGGTCAAACAATTGACTTACAACATCAATTACCCTGGCTTCTGAAACTTTTCCTGTTCCATGCATGTTTACGTATAGTGCAGTATGATCCGCTTTTCCTATTGCATAAGAAACCATTGTGGTGCAGCGGCTGGCCAGCCCCGCTGCTACTATGTGCTTGGCAACATAACGCATCATGTACGCCCCTGATCGGTCAACTTTACTGGGGTCTTTTCCGCTGAAAGCGCCTCCGCCATGCGGGCAGCTTCCTCCATAGGTGTCCACGATGATCTTTCGTCCGGTGAGTCCGGTATCTGCAGCAGGCCCGCCTATGGTAAAACTTCCTGAAGGGTTGATGGTAAATTTTGTGGTATCAGCAAAACCGTATTCTTTCAGCAATGGTTTGACCACTCTTTCAATTACAGTTTCCCTTATCATTTTTTCTGTAATTAAAAATGCTCCACCGCTGTAGTGTCCATGCCGCATCATTCCACTTCCATGATATGAGCTTCCGCCACTGAGCATAAAAGGCATATGCTGGGTCGAAACCAACACGTTGTCAATTCCAGTAGGTTTATCTCCTTCATAATTTATAGTCACCTGCGATTTTGCATCTGGCAGCAGCCAGGGGATACTTCCGTTTTTTCTCAGCAGTGCAAGCCTTTCCACTATACGATGTGCAAGGAAAATGGGCAGTGGCATCAATGCTTTGGTTTCATCGCATGCATAACCGAACATCATTCCCTGGTCTCCGGCACCGCCAAGGTCAACGCCTTCTCTTATCTCTTTGCTTTGTTGATGCAGGTAGTTTTTAATCCATATTTCTTCAGGATCGTATCCGTATAAATCATGAGTATATCCTGTTTCTTCAATTACCCGGCGTACCAGCGCTGCCAGTTGTTTCTTGCTTATTTTGGCTTCAGAGTGTATTTCTCCTGCAATGATCACACCCTTATGTGTCACAAAAGTTTCACAGGCTACCTTTGAATCAGCATCCTGCTCCAGGTAAGCATCAAGTATGGTATCAGAGATCTGATCGGCAAGTTTATCAGGATGGCCCTCTGAAACTGATTCAGATGTCATCTGGTAAGTTAAGTTTTTCATAATGTGTTTTTTAATGATGTATATGTATGATTAATATTAATTATTCAAATAGGCTTAACCCGAATTCTTTTTCCTCCCCAATCCCTAATACCATTCCGTTATTCTTATTGCTGCCTGTGAACCGGAAATAATCTCCTTCTATTCTAAATTCCGGATAATAATAGTAATGCAGCACCGTACTGTCCAATTCCAGGTAGATGGATTTGATATCAAGTATGTTGATGCAGCAGCGAAATGGCATTTTTAATTGGTATGCCCTTATATAGTTGATGGCATATTGCTCATCATTTGTTGCCGGCATCTCCAATCCCTTGTACATCCCGCTCATATACCTGACAATGTAGCAATTGATCTCAGGTTTGGAGTTTAATGCCCACATATAATCTTCGGCATCTGCTTCCAGCATGCATTCTAAAACTTTCGGGTCAATATTGATTACTTCGAAATATTGCTTGGGAATTAATCCTTCAAGATTTTTCCATTGGTTCATTTGTTTTTGCGCATTCTTCTTGTTTTTAGGGTTTAGCTTGTTGGTAAAAGCATCAATATTATTTTCTTCTTCACCCCTTGTGTCATTATTGCTAAAATAATGCTCATGCATATCGCATATATAGTTCCTGGTATATCTGTATAATTCATGATTCTTGATAATGTTGAACTTGTTCCTGGAAGAATAAATTCCGGAAAAGTCAACTTGCATGGATGTAATTCTGCCTTCATCCCTTTTCGTTTCAGGATCAGGGAAATAAACACCGGGCGGATTGCAAGTTGGTGTTTCAATTCTTTTCGTTTCCTTCTGAGGAAACGGCGCAATAAATTCTTTGAATTTTGTTGTCATAATGTAATGATTAAAGGGTTAAACCTGATTTTCATTACATCAAGAAAAAAGATAGGGGCGTAAACAAGCACTTTATTTTGGCAGAATGCCCCCATCATTTTTGCCACCGTGGCCTCTCGGCTCGGTAGGCTTCACATTTAAGTGAATCTTGATGTTGCAGCAAATATACGAAGAATTTTACGCTTTGCTGCTTTTCGTGCATTTTTTTTCCTGCCTGTATTTATTTCCCCCTAACAGCTAATTTGCAATTATCCATCCCTCTCGCGGCTGCGCTTGTCTTAGCCTCACGCCACAATAAAGTAATCTAACACTTTCTCATCTTAGGTGGGTCAACATTATACTATACCGTCAGTTTGCAAATCAAATCCCAATAAGCCGCAACGGTTCTGTTAACCGTGCCTCTTTTCCCATCTATCCCTCCTAAAATTACCTTTTGTTATCCTCTATAAAAAGGCTTTCCAAATCTAAAATCGTCAACCCATAATCCAATATATATATGGTGTGCTTCGCACTATTTCTTACATTGCTTCGCAATGATTTTCCCCCACTCAGATCGCCCTTCTCAAAGCAATTCTACTAAATCTGTAATCCAAAAAATAAAAACTTAGTCAAAGTTATTTTCACCGCCGCAATGCAAGTTGTGGCACGTGGCATCTTTTGTCTGTATTTGGTACAAGCGTAAAATAAATTTTGATTCAGTGTTCATTTTTTAATTGGTATAAAATTTATTTTACCAATCAAAATATTTTGATTCAGTGTTTATTTTTTACGGGTATAAAATATTTTGATCCCTCGCCCCATCCTGTTTGCAAGGTGCACCGCCTTGCATTCTATTCCCACGCACAAAAATTTGTTGCCTAAGTTTTCATTTTTTTCTCATTCTTTTTTTATCCGTATGCGCGCGCAGTCGCAACCAGGCGCTCCACAGAGCGCAATACAATCAATTAACAATCAAACACATACAGTTATGAGTGAAAGAGAAGAGTATTTACGCAACCTGGCCGAAGAATACGGTCTACCCGTCGCCGATGTATTCGAAGTTGCTTATGTTTTAGGCGAAAGCGAAGATTTTGACGGCCTTATTACAGCCCTTGAAGATATGAGTGAGGGGTGGTTTTCAATGTTAAACAACTAAGTAATTAACCAGGCCTGCCCTCCCACAGGGCAGGCCACAACACCGAATCCCATGGACACTTTACCAATTCCAGTTTCTCAAATTATTGACAGTCTCAATGCCATGCACTGGGTTATTTCACCCTATCATGAAGATGATCCCTCCTTTTCAGATCATCCGCACATAAAAGAGTTAGCCGAAAACTACAACCGGCTGCTTGAATTATTCTCCCAGGCTTACAATCACACGCTTACACCTTTCTGATTTTCAT